>JBPYFF010000087.1:0-6772 GCA_051984455.1 Acidimicrobiales bacterium
GCCATGATCCCGTACTCGATGCCGTTGTGGACCATCTTGACAAAGTGGCCGGCGCCGGCCGGTCCGCAGTGCAGGTAGCCGTACTCCGGTTGCGACGGCTCGGACGCTCGTTCAGCTCGAGCGGGAGTCCGGGGGGCGGCCTCCAGTCCAGGAGCGATGGTGCGGAAGAGAGGATCGAGATGGGCTACGACATCGGGCTCACCGCCGATCATCAGGCAGAAGCCGCGGTCCAGGCCGAACACCCCTCCGCTCGTCCCAACATCGACGTAGTGAAGGCCCTTGGCGGTCAGCGTCTGGGCTCGGTCGATGTCGTCGCGGTAGTAGGTGTTGCCGCCGTCGATCACGATGTCGCCGGGTTGCATCAAGGCAGCCACGTCATTGACGGTTTGACCGGCAAAGGCGGCGGGAACCATGACCCACGCGGCCCGGGGCAGAGCGAGCTTCTGGACGAATTCTTCCAGTGAAGCTGCACCCTTGGCACCTTCGCCTTCGAGTTCCTTGACGGCACCGGAATTCACGTCGTAGACGACACATTCGTGGCCGTTACGCATGAGGCGCCGGACCAGGTTGGCACCCATTCGACCAAGTCCGATCATGCCGAGCTGCATGGTGGCCTCCTTTGCTCGGGTCCCCTGCGCTGGGCGGCCTGCGCAGGCGCTACCGCCGGAGGCTACTCAAGCCCGGGGGCCGGACCTGCAGCCCTGCCGCCGGTCGGCTAAAAAGCCGGCATGTATCCCGGCATTCACGGCAAAGAGCAGCCCGGCAAGCCGGCCGTCATCATGGGCGGCTCCGGCCAGGTCGTGACCTACGGCGAGCTTGACGCCCGGTCGAACCAGCTGGCCCACGTGTGGCGGTCGGCCGGTCTGCGGAGAGGTGACCACGTGGCGGTGATGATGGAGAATCACCCCCGTTATTTCGAAGTGGTGTGGGCGGCCCTCCGTTCCGGGCTCTACATCACGCCCATCAACTCGTTTCTCTCCCCGGCCGAAGTCGCCTACATCCTGAACGACTCGGGGGCCCAGGGCCTGGTCACGTCGTTGGCCAAGGCGGGCATCGTCAGCCGGCTGACCGGAGAGGACGGCGCACTGGCGGTCAAGACACGGCTGATGATTGATGGCACCGTCGAGGGGTTCGAGTCATACGAACAGGCGATCGAAGCCATGCCGGCCGATCCCATCGACGACGAGTCAATGGGAGCGGCGATGTTCTACTCGTCGGGAACGACGGGGCGGCCCAAGGGCGTCAAAGGCCCGCTGCCGAACAGTCATCCGGCGGATGGGGATCCGCTGACCCGAAACGTTGGGGGAACCTACGGCTTCAACCGGGACATGGTCTATCTGTCCCCCGCACCCCTCTACCACGCCGCCCCGCTGGTGTTCTGCTACGGGGTGCAGCGACTTGGCGGGACCGCCGTGGCCATGGAGCATTTCGAACCGGCTTCCGCCCTCCAGCTCATCGAGCGCTATCGGGTGACGCACAGCCAGTGGGTTCCGACCATGTTCATTCGCATGCTGAAGCTGCCCGAGCGCGAGCGGACTGGTTACGACTTGAGCTCCCACCGGGTGGCGGTGCACGCGGCCGCACCGTGCCCGGTTCACGTCAAGGCAGCCATGATCGACTGGTGGGGACCGATTCTGTTTGAGTACTACGCGGCCACCGAAGGAGTTGGCTCGACGTTTGTGAACAGCGAGGAGTGGCTGAAGAAGCCCGGCACGGTCGGGCGCTGTGTGACGGGCAGGATTCACGTTGTCGATGACGAGGGGCGGGAGCTGCTCCCCGGTGACGAAGGCATCGTGTACTTCGAGGCGGCGGCCGTCCGGCCCTTCGAGTACCACAACGATCCGAAAAAGACAGCGGAAGCCAAGCTGGGTGATTGGTGGACCACCGGCGACGTGGGCTATGTCGATGAGGACGGATACCTCTTCCTGACCGACCGCAAGGCCAACATGATCATCTCCGGGGGTGTGAACATCTATCCCCGCGAGATCGAGGACGCCCTCATCCAGCACCCCGCAGTCGCGGACGTCGCCGTGTTCGGCGTCCCCAACGAGGACTTTGGCGAGGAGGTCAAGGCGGTGGTCGAGCCGGCTGACGGGGTTACCGGCTCGCCCGAGCTCGAGCAGGAGCTGATCGAGTTTTGCCGCGAGAGGATCGCCCACTTCAAGTGTCCCCGCTCGATTGACTTCGAACCGCAACTGCCCCGCCTGCCGACCGGCAAGCTCTATAAGCGGATCCTGAAGGAGCGGTACTGGGTCCACCGGGGCGATTGACACTCCCCCGACGCAGTAACGACGTCGCACAGAAATGACGCAAGCTGTGGAAGCCGGCGCCCAGCCCTGCCGCTCGGGCGGCCGGCTTCCAGTCGCGTCGGTTCCAGTGGTCACGTCTCAGCATCGTCCCCTGTGTCGTGCAGAAGATGAGGCCGAGGGGATGATCGGGATCGTGGTCCTCGAGATGATGGGCCAGCTCGTCGGCCACGACCTGGGGCAGTGGGACTCTTCGGGCCAGTCCCGTCTTCGTGGTGTCCTCCAGAATCGGGCGTCCGTTGTCAGGTCGAGTGACCTGGGCTCGTATGTTGACGATCCGCTTCATGAAGTCGATCGAGCCTCGTGTGGGCTCCCCTCCACCGGTTGCGGGGGCGGTCGGTCTTCCACAGGCATACCCGGACACCCCTCGAAGCGGTGGGGGGCTATAAGGAAAGAGCTGGGCTACGGTGGCGGCCGAGCCCGACCCTCCCGTAGGGGGCTATCCCTTGGGTATGTAGCGGGCCGGAGTCGGCCGCCACTACTCGCCTACCCAAGAGATGCAGTCCGTAACGGCCGTGGCCGCGTGCGGGGGTAAGGGGCATTTGGCGGGTAGCGGGCAGGGGGGCCAGGACCGGCCCCCGTTTCTCCATCCCCATGCGTGGGCACCCTAGTGCTGGGGCTGGGCCTGACTCCTCTGGGGGTGCAGTCGGTCGGGGCTACCGTGAGGCAGGTCCCGCCCCAGACATAAAGCCATCTGATCGAGAGGTGGTGATATCCAAAACCGTGGATGGCGAACGCTCACAGCGGGTCGGTGACGACGCGGAGGACAAGGATCACCGACGCTGGGTCTCTGTAGTGGAGGTCACCGAGGTCATTCTGTTAGCCGTCGTGGCCCTCGCTACGGCCTGGAGCGGCTATCAAGCCAGCAAGTGGGACGGCCGTCAAACCCACTTCTACGGACTGTCCCAGGCGCAGCGCTTTCAGGCCAACGCCGCTTCGGTCTTCGGCAGTCAGGAGTTGGCGGCCAACTCGGCGATCTTCACCGCTTGGCTTCAAGCCCGCGCCGAGAACAACCTACCGCTCCAGTCGCAATATGTGGCCCGGTTCACTCCCGACTACAAGTACGCCTTCGACGCCTGGGTGGCGACTGATCCATTCACGAACCCGCAAGCACCTGCGGGGCCGGCGAACATGCCCCAGTACAACAACCCCTATCTCTCTCAAGCCAGTCGCCTCAACGCCGAGGCGGCCAAGACCTTCGACCAGGGCACCTCTGCCCGGGACACCAGCGACAAATATGTCCGGTACACCGTCCTCCTGGCCTCGGTCCTGTTCCTTATCGCCCTGGCGCAGCGTTTGAGATTCCGTTCGGCCCGTATCGGATTGAACGTGGTGGCCTTCGGAATCCTTGTTTATGCGATCACGGAGGTTCTTACTCTGCCGCGTTTGTAGCGGAGCGCCGCCCGCCGAACTGCAAAGGTCGGCGGACCCTCCAAGCAGGTCGGAGGTTTTGTCGGCCCGGTGTCGATCCGGGCGGGCGCCGTTCGTCATTGGACTGGAACCGCCGGCCGAGCTAAAGCAGACGGGATGAAATACATGCTGCTCATCTACGACGATCCCTCCTCGGCGCCCGACAGCGACGCCGCCATGGAGAGGGTGCTGGCTGAATATCTTGCGTTTACCCGGGAGATTGTCGAGTCAAAGGAGTTCGTCAGCGGGGAACGGCTGAACGGAATCGATACGGCGACATCCGTGCGTGTCCGCGGCGGCAAGACCGCCACGACCGACGGCCCGTTCGCGGAGACCAAGGAACAACTGGGCGGCTTCTACCTTGTTGATGTGGCCGACCTGGACCGTGCGCTGGAGCTCGCCGCCAGGCTCCCCGGGGCCCGGACCGGCGTGATCGAGGTACGCCCCCTTTTTCCTACCTGACCATGACCGGGCCGAAGCGGGGTGGTGCCTGCCAGCCAGCGCGTTCGGACCTCGACCTGGTGTTCCGCCGGGCGACCGGGCAGGTGCTGGCCACGCTCATCCGCCATTTGGGCGACTTCGACCTTGCGGAAGAAGCACTCCAGGACGCCATCGTGGCGGCCCTGGAGCGCTGGCCGGCTACTGGCATGCCCGACAACCCCGGTGCTTGGCTGCTGACGACGGGCAGGCGCAAGGCAATCGACCGCATCCGGAGGGAGACGAAGCGGGGCGACAAGCAGCGTGCCGCGCTCTTCTGGGCGGAGAACCAGGTGGAGGAAAAGGAGGAGACCAGCATGAGCGCGATCGAGGATGATCGCCTGCGGCTGATCTTTACCTGCTGCCATCCCGCCCTGGCCACCGAAGCACAGGTCGCCTTGACCCTGCGGACCCTGGGTGGATTGACCACCGCGGAGATCGCCCGGGCGTTCCTTGTCCCGGAGAAGACCATGGCCCAAAGGCTGGTCAGGGCGAAAAAAAAGATCAGCGCGGCCGGCATTCCCTATCAGGTCCCTCGCGATCAGACGCTGCCCGACCGATTGCCCGAAGTGCTGTCGGTCCTCTACCTGATCTTCAACGAGGGCTATTCGGCCACGGCGGGCGACGCCCTGATCCGTCGGGAGCTGTGTGCGGAAGCCATCCGCCTTGGCCGGCTGCTGGCCGGCCTGATGCCGGATGAGCCGGAGGTTGAAGGCTTGCTGGCGTTGATGCTGCTGCACGACGCCAGAAGACCGGCCCGTCTTGATCCTGCCGGCGAACTGGTCTTGCTGCAGGATCAGGACCGCTCCCTCTGGGACCGGGCCGAGATTACGGAGGGCGTCGTCCTTCTGGAGGACGGGCTGCGTCGCGCGGGCGTGATGGGTGGCCCCGGCCAGTATTTGTTGCAGGCGGCGATCGCCGCTATCCACGATGAGGCCGCGTCTGCGAGCGACACGGACTGGCGGCAGATCGCACTGCTGTACGGGGAGCTGACCCGGCTCCGTCCTGACCCGGTGGTCGAACTGAACCGGGCGGTGGCGGTTGGCCTGGCCGAAGGAGCTTCGAGCGGATTAGCCCTGCTGGACCGCCTGGCCCCCGTCGCTGAGCTCCAGGGCAACCATCTCTATCACGCCGCCCGTGCCGATTTTCTCGCCCGCCTCGGCCGGAGTTCCGACGCCGTGGCCGCCTACCAGCGTGCCCTCGAGCTCACCGGCACGGCGGTCGAACGGCGCTTCCTCGAACGACGGCTGGCTTCTCTTTCTTCCCCGGGATCCGACTGACCGGAGTGCGGAGATTCGGTCGGCTCATGTGCCTTCGCAGCTCCGCAGGCGGGATGATGAACCGGGCCGGACGAAGCGGCGATCGGGCACGAACCAAACGACGGCAACGGTGACGTAGAGGGCATAGGCGATCCACGGGCTTACCCACGCCAGCCCGATGGCACATGCGTACAGCGCAATAGAGGCGTTGCCTTTCAGGTCCGAGCCGACCGCAGCGGCGACAGCCGAATCTGCTCCATTGGCCCGGATGATCATCCGGACGAGGATTCCGTAGGCGATCGCCGCTCCGACCAGAACCATCCCGAACACGGACGCCGGCAGCTTGGCTTGGTGTTGCTGGCCCACCCACTTGGTCGCAAGCGGGATGAGGGACAGCCAGAAGAGCAGGTGGAGGTTGGCCCACATCACGGCGCCGCTGATCCGTTCGGTCGCGCGGAGCAAATGATGATGATTGTTCCAGTAAATCCCGATCATGGTGAAGCTGAGGACGTACACCAGCAGGGAAGGAAGCTCATTCGCCACCGCATGCCAGGTGTTCTCCTTCGGCACGTTGAGTCCCAGAGCCATGATCGTGATGACAACGGCCATCACCCCATCACTGAAGGCCTCGATCCGGTTGGCCTCCCGCCGGCCCTCGACTTGAGGCACGCTCATGTCGCTCCTACCTCCGCATTCAGAGTCGATATCGCCTGCATCGCCTGCATGGCCTGCATGGCCTGCATGGTCGCGCCAACAGGGGGCTTGGTAGTCTTGTTTGTCGGAGGGAGGGCGGATGACAGGCGTACAACGAGCACTGTGGCGGGTTCTCATCCCGCTGGGCCTGGTGGTCACGCTGTGGGCGATGTTCACTGCCGCGACGACAGCGACGGCCTCAGCAACCAGTAGCACCTTCAGCTCGCCGGTGTACGCCGGCGACTTTCCCGACCCCTCGGTGTTGCTCATCCAGGGGACGTACTGGGCGTACGCCACGGGCAGCGCCGGCCGCAACTTGCAAGTGATGAGCTCGACCGACCTCCACAGCTGGACGACGCCGATGGACCCGTTGCCAACGCTTCCCCGTTGGGCCTCACCGGGGAAGACATGGGCACCGGGCGTACTGCTCCACGCCGGTACGTTCATCATGTACTACACCGTTCACGATTCGTCACGCGGCGTTCAGTGCATCTCGGTCGCGACATCCAAGACGCCCAACGGACCCTTTCGCGACACTTCGCGGGCACCCCTGATCTGTCAGACGAAGAAGGGCGGATCCATCGATCCCAATCCCTACCTCGATCCGTCAACGGGGAAGCTGTACCT
>JBPYFF010000088.1:0-2141 GCA_051984455.1 Acidimicrobiales bacterium
TCCGCCGACCCAGGCCGACTACGGGCACGACGGCGTGCTCGGCTGGGCGGCCTTCAAGGTGGCCGACAACGTGCAATCGTTCCAGGGTTACGGCATGGGCAGTTACATCTTCACCAACGTGAACCCGAACATCCACGTGTCGCATGCCTTCGAGGTTCCGGTCACGCCGGGCGTCCAGATGAAGGACCTGCTCACGATCAACCTCAGCGGTCCCGGCACCATCGACCACGTCATCAACGACACCGGCGGTCCGGTGAGCTCCGCCAACCCGGACGTGGCCAGCCAGGTCGTCAGCTACCCGTAGGGCGGCTGACCGACAAGGTTCACCAACTGCGTAGGTGGCCCCGAGCAGCGTTGCCGGGGCCACCCGTGCGCCCCGCGCCCAGATCTATGAGGCGGGTGGCGCCCTGGCTTCACAAGATGAGGCGTGTGGCCCACTAGCCTCATAACGTGGCCGACGGGACGTGTCACAGGAACGGGCGCCCGGCGATCTCCGGACCGCCTTCACGGTCTCTGGTCAGGAAATAGGAGCCGATCGCGGCGTAGGCGTACTCCACGTAGTTGGTGTGGTTGGCCGCGGTATTGATGTCGCGGAACGCTTGCTCGATCACACGACCCCGGTACACGGCGCTCGATCCGGCCATTTCGAAGATGAGGCCGACTGCCTCCTTCGCCGCTCTGACGGTGAAGATGTTCGCCTCGCGCAGCCGGACCCGCAGTTCGAGGGCCACTTCGGGGTGGGCCTTGGCGTCCTCGTATGCGGCGCTTACGGCCTCGTAGAGAAGCGCCCGCGCGGCGCGGATCAGGACGTCGGCCCGGGCGAACGCGATCTGGTGAGCCTGCATGTGCCCCATCGCCAGCTGCCGCGTCGACCCGGGAAGGGGTTTGGTGTTGACGGCGTCGACGAGCGACTCCATTGCGGCGGATGCGACACCGAGCGCGTGAGCCGCGTGACCTATCTCCGGCATCTCCTTAATCCGAAAAAGCGGCCGGTCGTAGGTCGGTGTACCGAAGAACTCCGGGTTGACCTGCTCCTCCGGGACGAACAGGTCGGAAATCTCGATGTCGCCGCTTCCGGTGCCGCGCAGCCCGAGGCCATCCCAGGTGTCGATGATGCGGGCCTGGTCGGCCGGCCATATCGCGAGCAGGGGCTGAGGCCGGCCGCCGTCGCCCAAGACGGGTGACCCGCCGGAGTCGCAGATGGCCGACAGCCCGCCGAGCCAGGTCGCGAAGGGGGAACCGCTGGCGAACGGCCATCGGCCGCTGATGCGGTAGCCGCCCTCGACCTTGACCGCCTTCCCGCCCATCCGGCCAAGGTTCATCGCCAGGATCAGACGCCCGCCGCCACGCTCCCGGAAGCGCTCGAAACGCTCGGGATCGAGGAACGTCAGCCCTATGCCCGACTGGATAAACGCGTTCCACCCGACCGACGCGTTGATCCGGGTCAGCTCCTCGATCATCTGGAGCCACTCGATCGGCTCGACTTCGAGGCCGCCGACCTCACGCGCGAGCATCGCCTTGAAAAAGCCGGCGTCGTGGAGCGCATCGACCAGCGGCGGCGGCATGCGCCCCTCCTCGATAGCCTCCGCGTGCTCACGGATCAGCGGCTCGAGAGAACGCGCGATATCGACAAGCGAGACACCTTCGCCATCAGTGACTCCGACCGCACCGGAGTTGGACATGGCCATCAGCATCCTCCGTCGCATCCGTGCTGTATCGACGGGATGGGACCCGCCAGACGGGAAGCTAACACAGATCTCGGATCCGACAACCGTCAACAACTCCGCCAGCCCTAACGCAGACGACGCCAAGGTTTCGCCAACGTCGGGGCAACGTTGCGGCAATGGCGCCGTCGTAGAACTGTCCCCGGAAGACATCCGGAGCCCGGGGAGGTTCAGATGAAAACGGCACCAGAGAATACGGCAACACTGCAGGCTGCATCCGGGCCTGGGCAAGCGTTCGGCGATGGAGTGCTCGTCGACCCAGCCTGGCTGGCCGGACACCTCCACGACGCCAATCTCCGCGTGGTGGAAGTCGACGTCAGCAGGGCCGCCTACGACAACTGGCACATCGACGGTGCCGTGCTGTGGAACGTCTACAGCGACCTGAAGGACTCCGACTACCGCACGGTGGGAACCGCC
>JBPYFF010000089.1:0-4850 GCA_051984455.1 Acidimicrobiales bacterium
TTGGCAACGTGGTTGCCGGCCCGGACGCCGAGATCAACAGCGTGCCAGCCGATCAGATCGAGATCGGGCTGCCGGTGCAGGTCGTCTTCCAGCATGCTGGAGACGACATCACCTTGCCCCGCTGGACCCCAAGGAGTGAATCATGAACGTCGGCTTCATCGGTCTGGGCGCGATGGGTCTGCCCATGACTCGCAACTTGCTGAAGGCCGGTCATCAGGTGACCGTCGCATCCCGGAGCCGGCCGCCCATCGACGCCGCCATTGCCGCGGGCGCGGTTGACGGTGGCGATCCCGCAGGCGTCGCCAAAGCGAGCGACATCATCATCCTTTGCGTCCCCGACTCGCCGGAAGTCACGCAGGTGGTCGACGCCATGCTGCCCGCCATCGGCCCCCACCATGTCGTGGTCGACTGTTCCACCATCGATCCCGGCATCGAGCGATCCCAGCACGAACGGGTTGCCTCGACCGGCGCCCGCTATCTCGATGCTCCGTTGTCGGGTGGCACCATAGGGGCGGAAAAGGGGACCCTCACCGTCATGGTCGGTGGTGACGCTTCCACCCTCGATGCTGCTCGCCCGGCGCTGGACGCGGTGTCCGCGCTCATTGTTCATTGCGGTGGTCCGGGCGACGGGCAAATGGTCAAGCTGTGCAACCAGCTCATCTATGCCGTGCAGATGGTGGCTACCGCGGAGGCCACCGCACTGGCGGTCAAGTCGGGTGTGGACCTGGCCAAGCTGTACGAGGTGCTGATCCACTCGACCGGAAACTGCACGGCAGTGAGAACGAGGTTGCCGGTCGAAGGGGTGGTCGCGGAGAGCCCCGCCTCCAACGGCTGGAAGCCCGGCTTCATGACCGATCTCATGGCCAAGGACGTGGCCTTGGCGCTGCAGGCGGCGGCTGATGCCGGCGTCGCCGTCCCGTCCGGTGCCATGGCGCGCCAGGTCCTGACCGCGGCGTCGGTGGCGGGCTACGGCCGGGAGGATTTTTCTGCCCTCGCCAAGGTGGTCTTTCAGCTCGCAGGAGTGTGACGTGCCGGGCCAGGTGATACTCGCCGCCGATCACCGGGCCCGCGGGGTTCTTACGTTCGAGCGCTATCAGGACTACCTGGACGCGCTCCGGGCTGCCTTGCCCTACTGCGACGGCGTCCTGGCGTCGACCAAGCCGCTGGCCGACCTGGTCGCCGGCGGCGCCGTTGGTGCCGGCCAGCGCACCTATCTCTCGATCAACCGGACCGGGCTGGCGGGATCCGTGTTCGAACTCGACGACCGGCTGGTGGCGCCGCTGGAACTGGCCACCGCGGCCCGCTACACCGGGATCAAGCTCATGACCAGGATCGATCTCACCGACCCCGCATCGGCGGGGGCGCTGGAGTTGCTCGGCCACGTCCTGGCGGCGGCCCGCCAGCTCGGCCTCGACGCGTTGATCGAGCCGCTGTTGTGGAAGAACGGCGGAGTCGACCGGTCAACGGCCGGCATCGTCTATGCCGCGGTCGTCGCCCACGACCTGGGCGCGCCGCTGATCAAGGTGCCCGTGCCCGGCGACGCCGAGCCAGGTTCGGCCCGAATCAAGGCCGTCGCGAGGGTGGTTGAGAGTGTCGGTGTCCCTGTGCTCTTCCTCGGCGGTCCTGTCCCGGCCGACCGGTCCGTCCTGCTGGCTGAGCTGGCCGACGCCATGGCGGGCGGTGCCGCCGGTGTGGCCGTCGGTCGGGCCGTCTACCAGGATCCCGACCCGGCCGTGATGGCCAAACTGGTTGCGGACGTCGTCGCCGGCCGGTGAGCGCGCCGTGATCCTCACGCTCGATCTCGGGACGAGTTCCACCAAAGCCACGATCTGGGCCGGGAGCGGACCGATCAGCCAGGGCCGGGGGCCGGTCCCCACCACCTGCCCCCGTCCGGGCTGGGCTGAGCAGGAGCCGTCCGAATGGTGGCAGTCGGTCATCGAGGCCTGTCAGCCGCTTGATTCTGACGCCCTGGCGGCCGTGGATGGTGTCGGGTTGTCAGCCGCCCGTGAGACGTTCGCGCTGGTGGGCGCTGATGGCGAACCGCTGGGACCGGGCATCCTCTGGTCGGACCGGCGGGCCGGCTCCGCCCTGGCCAGGCTGAGCTGGGTGTCCCGGCACCAGCCCGACCGCTTTGCCGCCGCCCGATGGGTCATGGCGCCGCGAGACCTGGTGGTCCTTCGCCTGACCGGCCAGCCGGCGACCGACCGGACGGTTGCCGCCCGCGCCGGGCTCATCGACCGGGCCGGCGACCCGGTGGACCTCGCCGCCCCCTTGCTGCCGCCGGTCCTTGACCCGGCCGACGTGGTGGGTCGGGTAGAAGCGGGGCCGGCTGCCGCCATCGGAATCCGTCCGGGGACACCGGTCGTCGTCGGCGCCGGCGACCGGCCGTGCGAAGTGCTCGGAACGGGTGTCGCGCCCGGCGCCGCCATGGTTTCGTGGGGCACCACCGCGAACGCGTCGCTCCCGGTGACCACCGTTCCCCACCCCGTCCCGGCCGGCGGCCGGGCGTCGCCCGGCGCGCTCGGGGGCTGGTTGGTCGAGTACGGGCTTTCCTCCGCGGGCGGAGCCATCGACTGGCTGGCCGAGCTCGCCGGCCGGACCTCCATCGAGCTGACCGAGGCGATGGCGGAGGTTTCCCCGGGGGCAGGGGGAGTGGTTGCCGTTCCCTGGCTGAACGGGGCGAGGGCGCCGTGGTGGCAGCCGGCCGCGGTGGGCGCCTTTTTCCATCTGACCCCCGCTCATGGCCCGCCGCATCTCGCCCGGGCCCTCTATGAGGGCGTGGCTTTCGACGTGGCCCGGAGCCTCGAAGCCTCGGGCGGCGCCGGCCGGATTGGCGCGGCCGGGAGCGGTTCTGCCACACCCGCGTGGATCGGCATGCTGGCCGCCGTCACCGGCTGCGTGGTCGAGCGGCGCCGGGTCGCGGCCGACGCCGCCTCAGCGGGCGCCTGCCGGCTGGTGGACCCCGGCGTGGCGCTCGACGGCATCAATCCGGTGGTCGAGGTCGTCGAACCTGACGCCGGCCTGGTCGCCTGTTACCTGGCGGCCAGGGATCGCTCCGATGAGGCGTGCCGGGCTGTGCTAAGGCTGAGCTGATGGAGGTCACCCTCGCCTACGGCCGTACCGGGCTGGCCGTCGAGGTACCAGATGATGCGGTGGTCGTCCGGCCCACGTCGCTCCCCGGGCTGCCGGACGAGGCGGCCGCCATCCGGGCGGAGGTCGAGCCGTGGCTGTCCTCGCGGCCGACCCGCGCCCGCCGTGCGGTCGTCGTGTTCCCCGACATCACCCGGCCCATGCCCAACCGGACCGTCCTGCCGCCGCTCCTGTCGTGCCTGGCGAGCGCCGGTCTCGGCCCCGACGAGGTGTCGCTTCTGTGCGGCACCGGCACCCATCGGGCGGCAAGGCCCGAGGAGCTGGCCGAGCTGGTCGGGCCCGACATCGTCTCGCGGTACTCCGTTCGCAACCATGTTGCCGCCGACGTCCTGGCCCACGTCGAGGTGGGCGCGGTCGACGGCGTACCGGTGCTCCTCGATAGAGCATGGGTTGAAGCCGACCTGCGCATCGTGACGGGATTTGTCGAGCCCCACTTCTTCGCCGGATTCAGCGGTGGGCCGAAGGGCGTGTGCCCGGGAATCGCCGGGCTCGACACCATCCTGGAGGCGCACCATCCCCGGCGCATCGCCGACCGGCGCGCCACCTGGACCGTTCTGGCTGGCAACCCGGTGCATGAGTTTGTGGTGGCGGGAGCGGCGCTGGTGCCCCCCTCGTTGTCGATCGACGTCGCCATCAATCTCGAACGGCAGGTCACCGCCGTCTTCGCCGGGCCGTTGCCCTCCGCCTACCGTGCGGCCTGTGCCTTCGTGGAGCGAACCGCCGTCCAGCGGGTGCCGGGCCGGTTCGACGTCGTGGTGTCGACCAATAGCGGCTACCCGCTCGACCGCAACCTGTACCAGGCGGTGAAAGGGATGGCCGCGGCCGAGCGCGTCGTCGCGCCCGGCGGGACCATCCTGATGGCGGCCGCCTGCCAGGACGGGGTGCCGCAAGGCAGCGCGTTCGAACGGATCCTTGCTGACGTCCAAGAGCCGGGGGCCTTGCTGGCGGGCGAATCACCACCATCGCTCGACTACTGGCAGGCCCAGGTGCTGGCGCGGGTGCTGCAGCAGGCAACCGTGCAACTGCGGTCAGACGGTCTCTCCGAGACCGACGCTCGACGCGCCTTTCTCGAGCCGGTCGACGACCTGTCGGCGGCCGTTGATCGGGCGTGCACTGGTGCCGGCTCGGGCCGGGCGGGTGCTCGGGTCTGCGTCCTGCCCGACGGACCCCTGACCGTGGCCACCCCTGAGTAGGTAGCAAGAGGGTTCGATATGTGTACCTCTTGTGCTACCTGATCAGCTGGTCTCGACCGCCTCGGTCACGACCATCGCCAGGTCGGTCACGTAGGTGTGCCGGGCCACGAGGAACAACCCGGCGCCGACCAGGCTGGCCGGGCTGACGCAGAGCAGCGCCACCCGCAGGTTGTCGCCCAGCAGCGTCGAAAGCGCGCCGACCAGCGGGGCGCCGACGGCGTTCACGTACATCACCACGTCGGCGACCGCCGCCGCCGGCTCCCGCAGGTGGCTGGGCGTCGCATCCATCAACAGGGCGAAGCTGGGGCCGGTCGGCAGGGTCAAGAGCGTTCCAGCGAGGGCAAGGAGAGGAGCGGCGACGATGAGGGACGTCGTCATGAAGGCGGCGATGAACACGAGGCCGGCGCCGCCGTACCCCACGATCGAGACCCAGATCCTCGCCCTGAGCACGCCGCGACGCAGGAGCCGGTCGGCCAGGAAGCCTCCACCGAGTGTGCCCGCGAACGC
>JBPYFF010000090.1:0-7065 GCA_051984455.1 Acidimicrobiales bacterium
ATCGCCGAGCGTCCCGACATCCAGGAACTTCTTCGCCACGACCGCGACCGCATTCCCAACTTCATCGAGGAGACCCTGCGTTTCGAGAGCCCGCTCCGTGCCCAGTTCCGCATGGCGCGGACCCGGACCGCGGTTGCGGGCGTGGAAATGCCGGCCGGCAGCACGCTCATGCTCCTCCCCGGCGCCGCCAACAGGGATCCCCGAACGTTCCAACGACCCGATGAGTTCGACATCGACCGGCTCAACGCCCGTTACCACCTCGCGTTTGGGCACGGGATTCACCATTGCGCCGGCGCTCACCTCGCCCGGGCCGAGGGTCGGGTGACGATCAACCGGTTGCTCGACCGCACTACGGATATCAGGATCTCGGAGGACGAGCACGGCCCGGCCGCCGCCCGCCGGTACGAGTACCTCCCCACCTACTTCCTGCGGGGCCTGACGGACCTCACCATCGACTTCACGGCGGCGTAGCCCCGCGATCGCCCCGGTGCCGCAACTCGACTGTCTAGGCCCTGTCCTGCCTCATCGCCGCCTGCATGAGCTTGAACTGACTGGCGGGCGGGCCGGCGGTCGTTCCGCCGTCGATCGGCAGCACGATGCCGGTCACCTGGGCGGACCGCTCGCTGGCCAGGTACACAACCGCGTGGGCGACATCCTCCCCGCGCCCCTGGCGTGGCAATGGCTGCGTAAATCGAATGACCGCATCCATGTCGTAGGAAGTCATGCCTGTCTGGATGTGGGCGGGCGCAACGCAGTTCACGCGGATCTGGTACTGGGCCAGCTCAACGGCCATCGTCCGGGTGAGGTGGATGACAGCAGCTTTCGAGGCCCGGTAGGTCGCCAGGCCCACGCCCGCGGTGATCCCTGCGATCGACGAGCAGTTGATAATGGAGCCGCCGCCGTGAGCCTTCATGTGCCGGGCGGCCCGCTGGCTGCCGAGCATGACGCCAAGCACGTTGACGGCCATGACCCGGGTGAAGTCGCTCAGGTCATCGTGCAGAAAGCGAGCCATCGCGCTGTCGATGCCGGCATTGTTGAATATGACGTCGAGTCTCCCGAACCGCTCCACCGTGAAATCGACGAGGGCTTGCACCTGGTCGGCGTCGGCCACATCTGTCTGCTTGAAGGCGACGGCATCCCCGAGGTCACGGGCGAGGGAGTTGCCCCGGTCGGCGTCGAGATCGGCGACGACGACCCGTGCGCCCTCGTCCACGAATCGCTCGACGGTCGCGCGCCCTATACCGGCCGCGCCGCCGGTTACGACCGCCACCTTGCCGCCAAGCTCCTCAGCCACGGAACGCCCCGGCACGGTGATGGCTCACTTTGGCGTCAAACCTTTTTTCTAGTAGGCTCACTTCGCATCCATTCCATGGTCGAGAGGGGGGTCACATGACCACGAGTCCCCGTGGCCTGAGGCTGTTCCGACGGACTGACGCCATCGACCTGGCGGACACGACGGTCATGAGCAGACCCGTTATGGATCCGTTGCCCGATCGGGAGATCCTTGCGGAGGTCGCCACTTCGTCTGGCTACGTCAATCAGGTGCTCTTCGGAGATCCCGATTCCGGGGGCATGAGCCTCATCCGGCTGTGGTATGCGCCCGACTATGCCCTGCCCCGGCACTCCCATGACGTCGACTGCCTGTACTACGTCGTGGCGGGGGAGGCGCGGCTGGGAAACCAGGTCATCGCCGCAGGCGACGGGTTCTTCGTCGCGGCCGGCGCGCCGTACGCCTACACCGCAGGGCCCGACGGTGTCGAAGTGCTTGAGTTCCGCGCTACCAGTCAGTTCGGCATCCATGTCACGGAAAACCCCGGGCGGTGGGCGCAACTGGCGCAGCTGGCCCGGGCTCATCGCGAGGAGTGGACCGCCCAGACGGCGGCGGAGAACGCCCGGTCCCGCTGATCCATCAGTGCGGCGCACGCACGCCTCGCTTCCGCACGACAGCGTCGCCGTCGAACCGGAGCCGGCAGGCCAGGCGCAGGCTGTGCCCCCGGGTCCCGAGGAGGGATAGCGCGGCAGCTTCGTCATCTTGCACGGCAGACGCGTGTTCTGCCCCGGCGATGATCTCCACGTGACAGGCGGTGCACTCCGCCCGTCCGTAGCAGGTCGTCGGCCACGTGTAGCCGAGCCGCCAAGCGGCCTCGATAAGGGTCTCATCGGGCGCGAGTGGAAGGACGATTCTGTCCGGCTCGACGGTGACCCTGGGCATGCTCAGGTCTGCGCGAACGCGGCCGCGCCCGAACCGGCGATGTGGCCCCACACCAAAGCCATGCCGATGGTCGTGCCGCCGCCAAAGTAGGCCGGGCCGGCCGGGCTGGCGACGGCATTGCCGGCACCGTAGAGGCCCGGGATCGGATGGTCCCGCACATGCTGGACGCGGCCTCTCGCGTCGATCCTGGGGCCACCGCTCGTCCCGACCGCTCCGGGGTAGACGGGAAAGGCGTAAAACGGGGCCCGCTCTATACTGCCCAGGTTGGGATGGGCAGCAGTGTGGTCGCCGTGGAAGCGGTCGTACCGGCTCTCGCCGCGGCCGAAGTCGCGGTCCCTTACGACTGCCACCAGGCTGTTCCACCGTTGCACCGTCTCGCCAAGGCCGATGGCGTCGATACCCGCCGTGGCGGCAACATCATCGAGCGTGTCGGCGACGATCAACCAGTCCGGATCGGGCGCGCCCGGCCGGACGTTGATCACGGGGTAGCGAGACCGGTACTGCTGGTCAAAGATGATCCAGCAAGGCAGGTGGCGGGGGGAGGCTTCGTTGGCGTCGAAGGCGAAGAACGCCTTCTGCATGTCGTTATAGTTCGCCGCCTCGTTGACGAAACGGCGCCCGAACCGGTCGACGATGATGGAGTGCGGCGCGGTGCGCTCCACGGCAAGGAAGCGGGCCAGCTGCCGGCCGTCGTACTCCTCGTTGGGCACGGCACTCGCGGGGTACCACCAGGCCTCGTTCATGTTGGCCAGGTCCGCGCCCAACTCCATCGCCATCAGCAGCGCGTCACCCTCGTTGGCCGGCGGGCTGGTCGGGTGCGAGAGCGGTCCTGGCAGGAAGCGGGCGCAAAGGTCGGCGTTCCACTCGTAGCCACCCGACGCCAGCACGACGGCGCGGGCGTGTGCGTCGAACCGCTTGCCGTCCTGTTCCAGCACCAGCCCCGCCACGGCTCCGTCTCGTCTCACGACCTCGACCGCCCGGGTACAGAGCACCGGCTCGATGCCCCGCGCCAGGCACGCCTCGAGCAGGCCGGCGACCAGGGCCCGGCCGCACGCCACCAGCCCGGCCTCAACCCGGCGCTTGATCTCGGCCCCGTCGTACCGTTCGGGCGTGTAGGAAGGTGTCCACTCGACGGTGGACTCCTGGAGGGTCAGTGGCAGGCCGAGGACCGGCGCCCGCCGCACCCGCTTGGCCCATGCACCCAGGAGATTGGTATCAAACAGCGCTGGTTCGATCATGCGCCCAGAGGAGCGGGCGCCCTCCATCTCCGGGTGGTAGTCCGGCCAGGAGATCGGGCCGAACCGGAGCCGGGTCCGGCGCTCGAGCCCGCCGAGAATGGCCGGGCCGTCGGCGACGTAGCGAGCCAGGAGCTCAGCCGGCGCTCGGCCCCGGCTCAGCCGGGACATGTAGGCGAGGGCCTCTTCTCCCGAGTCGTTCGTGCCCGAGACGTGGTTGCAGGGCATCCATACACCGCCGCCGGACACGGCGGTTGTGCCGCCGATGGCGTCGGCCCGTTCTGCGACGGTCACCTTCGACCCGGCGTCGTGAGCAGCCAGTGCGGCGGCGAGGGCGGCGGCACCGCTGCCCACCACGACGACGTCCGCGTCAAAGGTTGCCGGTTCCATCGTCACGACTCGGTTACCGGTTCGGCCAGGTAGCGGTCGACCTCCTGGTGGAGGTGGGCGATGCCGACCTCGTAGACGTGCGAGATCCGCGAACCCTGGAAGGTGCGGTTATGAATGCCCTGTTGCTGCCGCGTGATGTTGGCGAAGTCCTGGAAGGGGATCGACGGCCAGTGCTCCGAGTCGTCGGGCGCGAACGGGCCCTGCATCCGTGGCTTCCCGAAGTCCTCGTCGGGGGCCGGGATGGTGAGCGACCACAACTCCAGCAAGCAACGCTCGGGCTGATCGGCGAGGGGACGGAAACGGTACGTGAGGGCGTTGCCATATTGCGGCAGCACGAAGTAGTGCGGGAAGACGAAAAAGACGCCGCCCCACCGGGAAAGCGCCCGGGGCTCGACCCTCGGCAACGGGATCCCGGCATTGTCGGCGTGTTCGTAGATGGCCTGCACCAGAACGCTGCCGAGGGAGCCCCCTTCCGGCACGGGACGGTGGCGCAGCGTCTCGATGACGTGCAGGTCGCGCGGCAGCGTCATCGCCTCCAGCCCTTCGGACAGCAGCCGGCTCGACTCGATCAAGGCCTCGACCTCGTGGGCGTAGTCGACCTGACGGCGGTGCTCTTTCCGAGCGCCCGGCCGGCTCACGTAGCTCGAGTGGCCGTTGGCATGAACCGAGTAGGCCAGGGCATCGGGGTCGTATTCCTGACCCTGCCCCTGAGTCAGCTGTGGGTGGCTCGCCATGATGTGGTAGCCCTCGATGAAGGCCTCCATCGCGAGCTTCCAGTTCGCATCCAGGGTCACCCCTTTCCACCACAGCACCCGCATGCGGTCGATGCCGAGCGGGTCGAGCAGGGAGGGCATCGGATCGAGGCTCTCGATCAGTGCAGGGGCATGCGGATCGAGGTTGACCCACACACAGCCTCCCCAGGTGCCAACCTGCGCCTGGGGCAAGCACAGGTCGGCGGGTGCAGTCACCTCGGGACCGAACCCTTCCGCGCCATAGATGAAGGAATTCGTCCCGTCCAGGTTGTATCGCCATCCGTGGAAGGGGCAGACGATCTGGCCGCCGCGGAAGGACCCGCTCCCTACCGCAAGCTGGGTGCCGCGATGCCGGCAGGCGTTGTGGTACGCCCGAATCGTGTCCCGGTCGAGGCGAACCACCACGACCGACTGGTGGCCGATCGTGTACTCGACAAAGTCGCCCGGAGCCGGGATCTCCTCCAGCCGGCAGGCCATTTGCCAGGTCCGGGACCACAAACGCTCGTCCTCGAGCTTTGCGAAGTCGGGGTCGTAGTACCGGGCGGCCGGGACCGATGTCGCGCTCGTCATGGCGAAAGGCACGTCCGTCGTTGCTTTGCCCAATGGTGGTGTCATCCCAGATCCTCTCAACTCCTCGGTGTCAGCTCCTCGGTATCAGCGCCGAGCCTGAACGGGGCCCTCGCCGGCGGGGGCCCGACCGATGACCCCATCGCCCTCGAGGGCGGCGATTTCATCTCCTGTGAGGCCGAGCTCGGTCAGCAACTCGTCGTTGTGCTCGCCGAGCAACGGCGCGTGCCGGCGGTGCAGCTGCGAAGGACCCAGGCCGAACCTCATCGGCAGAGTGCTGTGCCGCGTCGGACCGGACACGGGATGGTCGACCATCTCGAAGAAGCCGCGTGCCTGAAGCTGCGGCACCTCACCCTGGCGGTGAGGCTGCATCACCCGGGCGACGGGAACGCCCGCCGGCCACAGCAGGGCCACGATTTCTTCGGCGCCTCGCTGGCTGCACCACGCCTCCAGGTGTTTGTCGATCAGATCGTGGTGCTGTGCCCGTCCGGACCGGCTCGCGAGCGCCGCGTCCACGGCCCAGTCGGGCCGGCCAAGCGCGTCCCGCAGCCCTTGCCATTGCTCGTCCGTCTCGACCGCGATGGCGACCCAGCAATCGGAACCGCCGCGCTCGTCGGTGTCGGACGTGCGGTAGAGGTTCTGCGGTGCTGCCGCCGGCCCGCGGTTGCCGGCCCGCTCGAGCAGGGCACCGTACGCCGAGTACTCGATCACCTGCTCGGCCGTGACGTTGATGCCGGCGTCGATCATGGCCGCTTCGACCGCCACTCCTTCGCCCGTCCGGCGCCGGTGCTCCAGGGCCAGCAGCAGCCCGGCGAGCGCATGAACGCCGGCGTTGGGATCTCCGACACAGTAAGGCTCGAGCGGCTTCTGGTCGGCATACCCCGTCATCCACGTGATCGCCGAGGCGTCTTCGATGGTGTAGGCAAAGGCGGCGTTGTCACGCCAGGGCCCATCGAGGCCGAAGCCGGGCATCCGGATCAGGATGATGTCATCCCGGATGCCGCGGAGGGACTCGAACGTGAGCCCGGCCTGGTCAAGGACCCGGGGCGTGTAGTTCTCGACGATGACGTCAGTGGTCGCGATCAGCCGGTGTAGCACCTCGATCCCGCGCTCGCACTGAAAGTCGACGGTCAGGCTTCTTTTGTTGGTGTTCAGGGCGGAGAAAATGGGTGACCGCTCCCACCACCGGTCTTCCGTGAACGGCGCCCCGAGCAGGCGCGTGCCGTCCAGCCGGCGAGTCGACTCGAGGTGGATGACGTCGGCCCCGAGGAGAGCCAGTGCATGGGTGCAGGACGGCCCGGCCCAAAAGGCGGTCATGTCCAGCACCCGTAGACCCCTGAACGGCAGCTCGATCGGTCCGTCGTTGTTGGCAATAGCCGGGGCCGACCGACGCGCCTGGCCGAACAGGTCGCGGATCTGTTGTTCGCTGTGCTCGCCCAGACGCGGGGCCGGCTCCATGGGTCGGAGACCGGCGGGCTGAAGCCGGTACGGCGGCCCCGGCTGGGTAAATCCTCCCCGGGGATTGGCGACGAAGGACCGGCGGGCCGCGAAGTTGTCGATGTCGGGCAGGTTGGCACCGCTGGCGATGGGTGCGTTCGGGAGCCGGAACGCGGTCGCCAGCTCACGGATCTCCGCCACCGTGTGACGGGCGAACCACTCATCGATCACCGGGGCCAGGTGGCCCCGCTCTCTGAAGAGCGACTTGTCCTCGGTCCATTCGGGATGGCCGACCATGGCACAAAAATCCTGCCACTGCTGGCCGGTGCCAACTCCGACCGCCACCATGCCGTCCCTCGCGGCCCCCACTCCGGGCGTGATGACGCTTCGTCGGCCGCGGAAGGGACGGCCCATCCCGTCGAAGTACGTGACGGGGAAGTACGTGAGGCCCATCGCAGCCGCCTCCAGCATC
>JBPYFF010000091.1:0-4451 GCA_051984455.1 Acidimicrobiales bacterium
GGGACCGCCCCGTGCATTCCCGCCGCGGTGAGGGCATCCTTCAGCCGCAGCCCGGATGCCACCTCGTAGACGCCCGGCCGGCTGACGGCGCCGCCAACGGTGAGAAGCCTGGTCCCGGGGTCACCGGCGGGGCCGATCCGTCGGAACCAGTCGGCGCCGAAGCGGGCGATCAGGCCCAGCTGAGCCAGGGTCTCGACGTTCTGGACGACCGTCGGGCGGCCACGCACGCCCCGCTCGAACGGGCGGGGCGGGACAAGCGTCGGTTTGGCCTCTCCGCCGTTCAGCCAGTGGACCAGCGCTGTTTCCTCGCCGGCGACGAACTGGCTGGGTGTGGCGACGACCCGAACCTCGATCGGGCCGGCGTCGTCCCGCTCTGCCAGCGCGGCCCGGAGCGCAGCGCGGCCGGCTGAGGCGGCCTCCGAGCGGTCGATGCAGATGATCGCCTCCGTCGCTCCGATCGTCTCGGCCGCAAGAAGGGCGCCATCCAGGACAAGGTGAGGAACGTTCGCCAGCAGCGTCTTGTCCTTGCCGCTCAGGGGCTCGCCTTCCGTGCCATTGGCGACCATGACCGGATGGCGGCGACCGGCGACCGCGGCCAGCTTGACCGCCATCGGGAACGCCGCGCCTCCGCGGCCTCGCAGTCCGCTGCGCTCAACTTCGCCGATCAGCTTGCTCGAGCCCCATGGACGGGGGCCGAGCCGGCCGACATGCGCGTCCAGCCCGGCCCGGGCGCCGACGGCAAGCAGTCGGGCCACTCCGTCGGGGGCCAACCCAGTTACGGGGCGCGAAGCGAAGGCGGCATCCGACCTCATCGACTCTCAGGGTCGGCCGTCACGCTGAGATGGGGCTGAGAAACGGCCAAAGTTTTGGAAAAATCGTGGCCCGGTTGATGTGTGGGGGCGTCGCGGCCGGCTAGTCGACGTCTACCTGGACCACGTCGTCAACAATCCGTGTCGGCATGGTCGGCAGGTGACCGGTAAAGCCGTCGTCAGACGGAACGACACACTGGCCGTTGCGCACGTCGTAGGTGCTGCCGTGCTCCGGGCATCGGATCAGACACTGGCGCAGCAGGGGCAAGCCCCCGAGCGGGGTCGCCTGATGCGGACATTGATTGTCGAAGGCGAAGTACTCGTCGTTGACGTTGGCGATGGCGACGGCTCGACCGTTCACTTCGACCGTTGTGGTCTCGCCGGGCGAGATCCAGTCGGTCGGTATGGCGTCGACGTATGGCACGGCGGGACCGCCTTGGCGCCGTGGTAAGCGGGCGTCAGGCCGCGAACCGGCCGACCCGCAGTGCCTTTTCGATCGACCCGCCCATGATGAAGGCCTGATCCTCGTCCGGTAGGTCCTCGACGATCTCCGAATATGCCAGCGGATCGGCCATGCCCTCCGGATGAGGGAAGTCGGATCCGAACATGAGATGGTCGGCCGGCACTCCGAGGTCGATCAGGCCCTTCGGGTCGGGCTCATGGAAGGTGTGGATCCAGACGTTGCGTTTGAACACCTCGAAAGGATCCTCGTCGAAGAGGACGGGCGACTTCGCATAGGTCTCCCGGAGCTTGGTCACGAACGGCCGGACCCACGAGCTCTGATACTCAACCGGCATGAACTTGAGCCGGGGGAAGCGGGTGGCCAGACCGTGGCCGATGATGGACGCCAGCGCGTCGACCAGCACGTTTTTGTCGGAGGCGAGCGTCAAGAACGCCGGTGAGCCGTTGCGGCTGAAGGCGCGGAACTCCCGGTCGCCCAGGCCCTCCCATTCGTTGGTGTACCGCGTGTAACCGGAATCGCCGGAATGCATTCCGACGACGATGTCGAGCTCCTGCACTCGCTCCCAGAAGGGGTCGAACTCCTGCAGGGCGAAGGATCGCCGGCCCTTCCAGGTGGGAACGGGCGCGACCCGAAGGAGGAAGATGCGGGCGCCGCGCTCGACGACGTACTCAAGCTCCTCCATGGCTTTGGGGAGCACGGCGAGGCTGATGATCGGAGCCGAGTACAGGGAGTCCGAGTAGACGTAGCCCCAGTGCTCGTGCATCCACTCGTTCAGCGCATGAACGACGACGCAGGCGGCGTCAGGATCGTCGGCGAGCCGCTCCTCCACGACACTCCCGAGCGTGGGCCAGAGCAGCGTCCGGTCGATACCCATGTCCTTCATCAACTCGAGCCTCGGCTCGGGGTCGAAGAATGCGTCGAGCCCCGGCATGACCCGGGCTTTTCGGTCGCCCGTCAGGCTCGGCATAGCCCGGTCCGGCTTGCGCCGCTGGGTCACGTCCTGGCCGTAGCCGCCCGGGACGGCGACGCGCGAAAACGTGGGGTTGGGGATGTAGTCGCTGATCCTGTCCTTGATGGCGACTTTGGTGCGCCCATTGATGTCCACGTACTTGATGACGCCCTCGTACTCCTTCGGGATGAACTTGGTCAGTGCATCCCGGGTCTCGTACATGTGGTTGTCAGCGTCGAACGTCTCGTACGGCAAGCGGCGTTCCCTCACGTAGATGAACGCGGGTTCCTCGGCCATCGCGTTCCCCTTTCATGCAGAAGATCACTGAGTCTTTCTGGTTGAAGAATATCCCGCCGGGGGGACGATCGGCCTACTCAGTACGATGCCGGGTCATGACCGTCGCCGTGGCTGTCGAGTTGCCGACCATGCGGGTCGACCAACCAGAGGAGTTCTTGACCGCTGAGGCGGTCGAGGAGATCGCCAGAGCGGCTGAGGACGCCGGCTATGCAGCCTGTTTCGTCACCGACCACCCGGCTGGGGATGCCCGCTGGCTCGACACCGGCGGCCACCACGCCCTTGATCCCTTCGTGGCCTTGTCGTTTGCCGCCGCCGCCACGTCCCGGCTGCGGCTCCTCACCCACGTCTACATCCCCGCCTACCGCAACCCCTTCCTGACCGCAAAGGGTGCGCTCAGTCTCGATGTGCTGTCGGCCGGGCGGCTCATCCTTGGCACCGCGGCAGGATATTTGCGACCGGAGTTCGGTGCCCTCGGGGTGGATTTCAGCGAGCGCAACGAACTACTAGACGAGGCAATCGACGTGTTGCGCCTGGCCTGGTCGGGCGAGGACGTCGCCTACCATGGCCGGCACTTCACTGCTAAGGCGGTGCGGATGCAGCCTGTGCCCCTCTCCCGGCCTCATCCGCCCATCTGGATGGGCGGCAACTCCTTCGGCGCCATTCGCCGGGCGGTGGAGCGATGCGAGGGGTGGGCGCCCTTCCCCAGCGCAGGAATCGCTCGGGCGACCAAGACCGCTGAGTTGCTGGGCCTCGACGACCTTCGGCCGCGCATCGCCTACGCCCGTAAGCACGCCGAAGCGATAGGGAGGACGGAGCCGCTGGATATTTGCTGGTCCCTCCGCACCAGTGACGGCCGGTCTGGCCTCGGCCGGCTGGAGGATGAGGGCATCACCTGGGCAACCGTCGGGTTCCCCGCGACCGATCGATCGTCGTACGTGGACGCGCTTCGCCGATTTGCCGAGCACGTCTTTTGAGGGCCGGCGCTCGACCAGGTAGCACAAAGGTCCGATATATGTACCTCTTCTGCTATCAAGCGACGATCTGAGCAATGTGACGACGCCGGCAGAACACCTCGGCCGCACGGTCGGCCCCGTGGACTTCGTCATCGACGGCGAGCGGGTGGCCGCCTTTGCCGCGGCCATCGGGGATCAACACCCCGCCCACCGGTCGGGAGCGGTCGCGCCGCCTACCTACATCGTCGTCCCCACGTTTGATCTGGTTGTGAGCGCGCTCGACCAGGCAGTGGGGCTCGAACGGATGGGCGGCGGCGTCCATGGCGAGGAAGACATCCGGGTTCACCGACCGCTTGCGGCCGGGTCTTGCGTTCGTGCCACTGCATCCCTCCACGGGGTTCGCGTCAGCGCGGCCGGCACCCGCGTGGCCATCCGGGTTTGGGCGGTCGCCGATGGGGACGTGGCAGTCGAGCATTACTGGACGACCTTCCTGCGGGGGCTGTCGGTCGGCCAGCCGGCTGGCCCGGACACGCCCAACCATGAGATATCTGCTGGCGATCGTGCGGGACCAAGCCATCGCGTCGTCGTGCCGATCCCGGACGACATCACCTGGCGGTATGCCGACGTTTCCGGCGACCACTCGCCCTTTCACACCGATCCCGCCGCGGCGACAGCAGCCGGGTTCCCTGCCATCATCCTTCACGGCATGTGCACGCTCGGACTTGCCGTGGGCGCGTTGAAGCCCGACGCCCGAAGAGTGGCGGCGCGCTTTGCCCGCCCGGCTCATCCCGGCCAGCCGCTCGTGCTTGATACCTACGACGCCGGGTTGGGGTACCTGGCTTTCGAGGCGTCGAGCCAGTCGTCGCCGGTGCTCACCAACGGACGGCTGGAATGAGGCAGGCGACTATCGGTTAACGGGCTCGGGCGCTGAGAAGGCGAAGCCCTCATAGCCGTTGGTCACAATTTCATTGCACCGCTTG
>JBPYFF010000092.1:0-4987 GCA_051984455.1 Acidimicrobiales bacterium
GGTCCCGTTCATCGACGGTCGGCTTGTTGGCGGGCGGCGCGCACCGTACCGCAGCGGTGATGTAGCAGCCGGTCAACCTCAAGCCATCGTCGCGGCCAACGCTGACCGGTCGACTGGAATACCCGGCCCGCCATAGAGCCCGGAACAACCAATCACCCGACCGGTCACCGGTGAACATCCGGCCGGTGCGATTGCCGCCATGGGCCGCCGGCGCCAGCCCAACCACGAGCAGGGACGCGCTGGCGTCGCCGAATCCCGGCACCGGCTTGGCCCAGTACTCCTCGTTGCGAAAGGATGCCCGCTTGTCGGTTGCGACCTGCTCGCGCCAGGCGACCAGCCGGGGACACGCGGCGCAGCTCACAACCTCGGCGGTAATCCGGCTCAACGAGTCCGGCCCGCCCCGATGGCGGTTTTCCATGACGGACACGGTAGGTTGGCGGGCCAAGATGGCGACACCGACCACCGCTGCCCGCAGGAGCAGCCGGAAGCCGGCGCCGGGGACACTCGTGTTGTTCATCCGCCACGGCACCACCCCGACCACCGGCAAGGTTCTGCCGGGCCGCGCGTCGGGACTGCATCTGGCCGACCGGGGACGGGTGGAGGCCGAAGCGGTCGCGGAGCGACTGGCCGCGTGGGTGGGCGGAGACGGGTCAGCCAAAAAACGCGGCCGACGGGCGCCAAAGGTGGCCGCCGTCTACTCATCGCCGCTCGAACGAACCCGGGAGACGGCCGGCCCGATCGCCGTGCGCCTCGGGCTCAGCGTTGTCGTCGAACCGGGGCTGCTCGAATGTGATTTCGGCGAGTGGACAGGTGCCGAGCTGAAAGCGCTCTACAAGCTGCCTGAGTGGTCGGCGGTCCAGCGTTATCCGAGCGGTTTTCAATTCCCTGGCGGCGAGTCCTTCGTGGAAATGAGGGCTCGCGTCGCCGACACTGTGAACGAGCTCCGCCGCCGTCACGCCGGCGAGGTCGTGGTGGCCGTCTCCCATGCCGACCCGATCAAGGCGGTCGTCTCCGACGCCCTCGGCGCCCACCTCGACCTCTTTCAGCGCATCGCGGTCTCACCCTGTTCGGTGACCGCGATCAGCTATCAAGGAACGGGGCCGGTGATCTTGACCGTCAACTCCACCGGAGCCCTGTCGGATCTCAAGCCGTCGTGAGCAAGTCGTTCGACCTCCCGGCGGTGCAGCGGCTCACCGTGGGGACCGTGGGCCCGGTGGGAAAACGGGCCTTCTACCTGCAGGCCCGGCAGGGAGACGAGCTCGTGACCCTGAAGGTCGAAAAGCAGCAAGTCGGCGCCCTTTCTCAGCTGCTGGCTGAACTCCTCGAGGACCTCCCGACGGTCGGGGAGCTGCCAGCCGAGGACGCCCTGGAGCTCGAGGAGCCGGTGCTGCCGGAGTGGCCCGTCGGCACGCTTCGAATCGAATACGACCGAGAGGCCGACCAGGTCATTCTGGTCGCGGAGGAGGTCACCGAAGTTGACGAAGAGGGGGACCCGGTGGAAACCGGCGGCATCGCCCGCTTCGGGGCCACCAGGGAGCAGGTGGCGGCCCTGGTCCACCGGGGGTCCGAGCTGGTCGAGGCCGGACGGCCCCTTTGCCCACTGTGCGGCTATCCCCTTGACCCAGGAGGCCACTCGTGCCCCCGGACGAACGGCCACCGCCCCCCGACGCTCTGAACATCCTCGCCAAAGGCGAGATCGAGCTTCAGGGCCGAATGCCCTGGAGTTCGAATGGCACCTTCCTTGTGTCCGTCGAGCTCGGTGAGCACAACCTGAACGCGGTGTACAAACCTCATCGGGGCGAGCGGCCGTTGTGGGATTTTCCCCGCGGGCTGTACCAGCGCGAGGTCGCCGCCTTCGAGCTGTCCACAGCACTCGGATGGCAGCTCGTGCCCGAGACCGTGCTGCGAGAGGGGGCGCCCCTCGGCATCGGTTCGCTGCAGCGGTTTGTCGACGCCGACTTCGAACAGCACTACTTCACCCTCCTCGAAGAGGAGCGGCATCACGACGCCCTGCGCGCCATGGCGGTGTTTGACCTCATTGCTAACAACGCCGACCGCAAGGGCGGCCACTGCCTGCTTGACGGAGACGGGCATCTCTGGGGCGTTGACCACGGCTTGTGCTTTCATGTTCAGCCCAAACTGCGTACCGTCATCTGGGACTTCAGCGGCGAGTCCATACCGGACCCCCTGATCGACGATTTGCGCCGGCTGACGTCGTGTCCGCTTGACACCCTCGCGGGCCTCCTCGATCGGGCGGAGCGCGACGCGGTGGTGAAGCGAGCCGGCCGGCTGTCGCGAATGGGTGTCTTTCCCGACCCGGGAGCAGGCCGGCCCTACCCCTGGCCGCTCGTCTGATCAGCGGCGCGACTGGCCCGAGTGGCGCGGCGCGCTCGTGGCGCGGTGATCGGTCCAAGCACGCGCTCGGTGTAGGCGTTGGCGAAGCGACCGTCAGGGTCCAGCCGGCGCCGAACGGTCTGCCACTGCTTCCACTGGGGATACTTCGGAGCCAGCGTCGCGGCTGTCTGATAGTGGATTTTGCCCCAGTGCGGACGCCCGTCCAGCTTGTCCATGATCGCTTCCACGCCGCGGAAGTATTGCTCGTAGGGCATGCCCCGGTAGACATGAACGGCGATGTAGGTGGACTCGCGGCCGGTTGCGGTTGACAGCGGGATGTCATCTGCCGCGGTGAAGCGCACTTCGACAGGGAAGCTGATCTGCAACCCGCTCGCCTTCACAAAGTCGATCAACTGGCTCACCGCAGTGACCGCGTGCTGGCGCGGAATCGAATACTCCATCTCGTAGAAGTGGACGTACCGGGGGGTGGCGAAAACCCGGTAGCTGCGCTCCACGTATTCCGTTCGCCCGGTGCTCGGCAGTATCCGCGCCAGGCGCGGGATCCAGGCTGGACGGAGCCGGCCGACGCGAGCCGTCGCACCGAAGGCGACGTTCTCCAGCAACACCCGGTCACGGAACTCACCGAAGCGACCGCGGCCGCCGGCGTCCTCGTTCGTGCGGTTGTTGCGTTTGGTCAAGGCCCAGCCGGTGTGCGGCACCCAGTAGAACTCGAAGTGGTCATTCTCGGCGACGTATTCGTCCAGGTGCTCAAGGACGTGGTCGACCCGCATTGGCTCCTCGACCGCCCGCAGGTTGTAGCCGGGAACGCACTGAAGGGTGACGGTAGACAGCACCCCGAGCGCACCCAGACCGACCCTGGCCGCATGAAAGACCTCCGGTTCCTCGTCGGCGGAGCACGAGACGACCGAGCCGTCAGCGCAGATCAGGTCGAGCCCGACCACCTGGGTGGCCAGACCGCCGAAGTTTGCTCCCGTGCCGTGGGTGCTTGTCGAGATCGCGCCCGCGATCGATTGGTAGGCGATGTCGCCGAGGTTTTCCATCGCCAGCCCGCGCGCTGCCAACGCCTCATTGAGCGCCCAAAGCCGGATGCCCGCCTGGACGGTGACCCGGGCCCGTTCCCGGTCGACGTAAAGGACCCGGTCATAGTTGTCGAGGCTCACCTGAACGCCATCGGTGCAGGCGATGTCGGTAAAGGAGTGACCGGCTCCCACCACCTTGACCCTTGTGCCCTTGGCCGCGGCCTCCTTCACGATCTCGACCAGCTCGGCGTCGGTGCCCGGCTGCTCGATCGCAACCGGTGCGCAGACCTGGTTACCGGCCCAATTCCGCCACCGGAACGACGTCGTGGCCATCGAGGTCATCCAGCCGGGCCTAGCTCCGGGCCTTCAAGGCCTCGATCAGCTTCGGAAGGACCTTGTGAACGTCGCCAACCACACCCAGGTCGGCGATGGAGAAGATCGGAGCTTCCTGGTCCTTGTTGATGGCGATGATGTTCTTGGAACCCTTCATCCCGACCATGTGCTGTGTCGCCCCGGAAATACCGGCCGCGATGTACACCGTCGGCTTCACCGTCTTGCCCGTCTGCCCGACCTGGTGGGAGTAGGGGACCCACCCGGCGTCGACGATTGCGCGGGACGCACCCGGCGCGCCGTTCAACAGCTTGGCCAGCGCCTCGATGAGCTCGTACTTCGAAGCTTCGCCGAGACCTCGCCCACCGGAGACGACCACCGCGGCCTCATCGAGCTTCGGCCCCACTCGTTCTTCAACGTGGCGAGCAGTGATCACCGCCTTGCCTTCGGCACCGGTGTCAGGAATCTCGACTGTCACCACGTCGGGAGTCACGCCGGCTTCGGCTTCCTCGGCCGCGAAGGACTTGGCCCGAATGACGAACAGCCCGGGTGGTTCGCCGGTGAAGCGGGCTTTGACCACCTCAGATCCCCCGAAGATGGCATGTTCGGAGACAAGCGCGTCCCCCTCCACGCTGAGGCCGACGACGTTGGTCAGCACTGGCCGGTCGATGCGCGCCGATAGCCGGCCTGCGATGTCACGGCCGTCGTAGGTGGCGGGGACAAAGATGGCTGACGGCACGTTGCCGGCGTTGATCTGGCCCGCGAGGGCGGCCGCGATCGGGACACCGGGCAGGCTCGAGCCAATGTCACCCGCGTTGTAGACCTTCGATGCCCCGTAGGCGCCGACCTGCCCTGCGACCGCCTCGCCGTCCGGGCCCCAGATGAACGCCGCGACGGCCGCGCCCAGCCGTCGTGCCTCGGTCAGCAATTCGAGGGAAACGGGTAGGCCTCTGCCTTCGGACGCCTCGGCCACGACCCAGATCTCGTTCACTGCCATGATTCCGCGCTCCGCTCCTCGCTAGGAAAATGTGTCAGATGACTTTGAGCTGCTCGAGGAAAGCCACGATCCTCTCATGGGCGTCGCCCTCGTCAACCACGACCTCACCCCCCTGGCGCTCCTCGGCCGGCTCGACTGAGAGGATCTCCTGCCGACTGCCAGGCAGGCCCACCTGATCGGCGCCGACACCCAGGTCAGCCACGGTGAGCACGTCTACAGGCTTGCCCTTCGCGGCCATAATCCCCTTGAAGGACGGGTACCGAGGCTCGACGACACCGGCCGTGAC
>JBPYFF010000093.1:0-6005 GCA_051984455.1 Acidimicrobiales bacterium
TATACCGGCCGGGTCTTTCAGATTCCCCTCACCGGCCCCGGTCAGACGGCGCCGGTGGCACCGCTCGACACCTCCACCTGCCTGGCGGGGCTCGAAGACTTGCAGCTGCTCGATTCACTCGCCGTGCAGGAGGACGGCAGTGTGTGCGTCGGCACCCTGGTACGGGGAGGGATCACCGTCATCCGGCCCGATCGGTCTCGCCAGCACGTTGCTCTCCCGGGCGAGTACTTCGACCCGCTGACGACCAACATCTGCTTCGGCGGTCCCGATCGGAAGACGGCCCACATCACGCTGTCGGGACGCGGCCTGCTCGTCGCGGTTCCCTGGCCAGAGGCCGGGCTCACGCTCAACTTCTGATCGGGTCGAGCTACGCGATCTGGATCTCCGGACCGCCACGCGAGTCCGTCTTCCAGGTCCAGCCCGCCGGAGTCCATCGCTGGCCGGCGAAGGTCACCGACTTGATGCCGTACTGCTGGGCGTGGCCGACCAGCCAGGTCGCCACCGTCCAGCCGCGGGCGGGCGGGACCGCGACCCCGAGGGTCGGCTCTCCGAGCTCGGCGGTCATGCCCTGAGTCAGGCTTTGGTCAATGATCCGCCGATCCGACTTCGGGAAGTGGCACCCAAGTCCGGCCGCGACCTCACCGGTGAAAACCTCGGCCAGCAAGCGGGCGGCCGGCTCCCACTGGGCGTAGGCATCAGGCGCGCCGCTGCGCTGAACCGCCTGGGCCGCGGCCGTGACCGACATGTCCTGCCATCCCCGCACCACCGCCAGATGCCGGTAGAAGGCCAGGGCCGCGTACCTGGGGCTCATGATCTGGGTCGCCGTTCCCCACCCCTGCGATGGTCGCTGCTGAAACAGCCCGAGTGAGTCCAGGTCACCACCGGGCAGGTCGTGCAGCTCCGATTCCTGGAGGGCCGCGGCCAGCGCGACGGTCACCGCGTGGTCGGGCAGGCCGAGTTGCTTTCCGACCGCGGCGATGGTGGTGGCATTCGCAGCCTGGTCGATGGCGAGCGGATAGGACGCCGTTCCCACCGTGGCCTCACAGGGCGGGCCGCTGGCATGCTGATGGGAGCCGGCCAGCCGGACCGAGATGGCTGCGGCCGCGACGCCGACGACGAGGACGACCACCACGAACAGCAGTCGCCGGCGCCGCCTCGCAGACCTCACCATGGGAGTGTGTCACGGCCGGCCAGAAGAGTCGGACCATCCCCGGTCACGCGAACTACACGATTCGCTGCGTCCAGACGATGGCTCCGATGGCGGCCAGCAGCACCAGACCGAGGCCGATGCCGGTAAACCAGGCCGTGACCTCATGGCGATGAACGTCGTAGCCGACGACGCGCCCGATCTGGCTGTAGACCGATTTCAGTTGGCCGGCCGTCTGGGCGGTGAACGTGTGACCACCGGTCGTCGACGCGATCTGCGCCATGGCCGCGGGGTCGGACGGTACCGGGATGGTTTGGCCCTGGACCGTCACCGTTCCGCTCTGGGTCCCGAATGCGATCGTGTTGATCCGTACGCCCGCCTGTTTGGCGGCCGTGGCCGCGTTGTTGACCGACTCCTGGGGCGAGAGGTCCCCCTGCCCGATGGTCGGGCTCCCGTCGCTCATCAACACGATTGCGGCGGGCGCCGCCTTTCCGGCCGCACCGGGGGGAAGGGCCGCGATTGCTTTCAGCCCGAGATCAATAGCATCCGCCGTCGCCGTGCCTCCGCTCGCCTGTAGCCCCCCGATTGCTGCCAGAACGGTGCTCCGGTCCGATGTCGGTGCCACGGCCACGCTCGCGTTGTCGGAGAACGTGACGAGTCCGATCTGCACGCCTCGCGGCAGCGCGTTGATAAACCCCCGGGCGGCGTCCTCGGCCGCGCCCAATCGGGTCGGAGCGACGTCGTTGGCGATCATGGACCCCGACGTGTCGAGCGTGAGGATCACGGTCGCCCGCTGCTTGGGTGTCCGCAGCGCCTGCGCCGGTTGGGCAAAGGCGACCACGAGCAGTACGAGTGCGCCGAGAAGAACCGCGGCAGGGATGTGACGCTGCCACCCCGGCCGGCGGGGCGCGACCGACGCCAGCATGTCGACACTGGTGAAGCGGACAGCCGTCTTGCGGCGGGCCCGTTGAGCGGCGACGTAGGCAAACAGCAAGGCCAGGGGTGCAGCCAGGAACAACAGCCGCCAGGCGGACATGAACGTCACCGGCGGCCTCCCTGTCCCGTGTTCAGCGCTTCCTGCCGAGCCCAGGTGACCTGGCTCATGCGCCGGTGGCGTCGCTGCCCGATGAAGGTGGCGACATCCAGCAGCCAGTCCCGATCCGTCGCCACCCCGAAGTACTCGGCGCCGGCTTCCACGATCGAGCGGCGGATCTGCTCCTGCCGGGCGATGGCGGCCGCCGCGAACCGTTCCCGCAGGCGGGGCGAGTTCGTCTGCACGTCGAGGTGCCGCCCGGTCTCGACGTCGACCACCGCCAGCATCCCCACCGGGGGCAGCTCCAGCTCCCGGGGGTCGGCGATGTGGGCGGCGATGACCTGATGGCGCAGGGCGAGGCGCCGCAGCATCATCGGCCAGTCCGAGGACTCAAGGAAATCCGACACGACCACGACCTGTCCCCGACGCTGCTGGGTCCTCTCCACCCGAGCCAGGGCCGAGCGGAGGTCGGCACCGGATGCCGGAGGCCCTTCCCGCCGAGGGGTCTCGTAGATGGCGGAGAGCGCGGCGAGAACACCGCTGCGCCCGTTTCTCGCCGGCAGCCGGATGAGCCCTTCCCCGCCTGCCACCACAACGCTCAGGCGGTTGCCCGCCCTCACGGTGAGGAAGCCGAACGCGGCCGTCACGGCCAGCGCGACCTCGCGTTTTTCCCGCTCCGCCGTCCCGAAGTCGAGGCTGGCGGAGCGATCAACGACGACGCACGTTTCCAGTTCCCGCTCCGCGTCCGTGGTCCGCACGTGGAGGTCCAGCGACCGGGCGGTGAGGCTCCAATCGATCCGGCGGGCGTCGTCGCCGGGTCCATACGGCCGGGCTCCTGCCGGCTCGGTGCCAGGACCGGCGGAAAACGCCAGATAGTCACCACTCAGCATCCCGTCGAGCCGGCGGGTCACGTCCAGCTCCAGCCGGCGGAGCAGGGCCGCCTTGGCCGCGACAGCCGGCGGCGGGGCCGACGGAGGAAGGGCGACCGGTCGCTGGGACCGGCGCGTGCCCGCCTCCCGCCGTACAAGGTTCATGCCGTTGCCCCCAACTCGCCGGTGGTTTCCCAGCCGGCGTTGGCGGCGGTGCTGGTCCGGTCCTGGTGGGGCGCGACTCGTGGGCCCGGGGTTGCAGCCAGGACCCGGGTGATGATGTCGTCCACTTTGACCCCGGCCGCCAGGGCGTCGTAGCTGAGCAGCAGCCGGTGGCGAAGGATCTCGGGCGCGATGTCGTAGACGTCCTGGGGAACGAGGAACCGCCGGCCCCTGAGGACCGCGATCGCCCGACCGGCGGCGAGGAGGCCAAGGGTCGCCCGGGGGCTGGCTCCCAGCGCGATCTGGGGCGCGAGGTCGGGCATGCCCCACCCGGCCGGATCTCGAGTGCCCATGACCAGCCGCACGGCGTAGTCCTGGACGGCGTGGTGGACGAAGACGTCATCGACCGCCGCTTGCAGCGAGATCAGCTGGCTGCTGGTAAGGACGGGCGCCGCTTGCGGTGGCCGAACGCTCATCCGGTGGGCGATCTCGATCTCCTCCTGGTAACTCGGCTGGGTGATGACGATCTGCATCAGGAATCGGTCCCGCTGGGCTTCGGGCAATGCGTACACGCCCTCCGACTCGATCGGGTTCTGGGTGGCGAGGACAAGAAACGGATCCGGCACCTTCCTCGTGTGCCCGCCGATGGACACCTGACGCTCAGCCATGACCTCGAGGAGGGCCGACTGGACCTTGGCCGGCGCCCGGTTGATTTCGTCGGCCAGGACGATGTTGGCGAAGACCGGGCCCCATTCGATGTCGAACTCCTCGTGCGACGGCCGCCAGATGCGGGTGCCGACGATGTCGGCCGGTACCAGATCCGGCGTGAACTGGATCCGGGTGAACCGGCCGCCGACCACCTGCGCCATGGTGGAAACGGTCAGCGTCTTGGCCAGACCGGGCACACCCTCGATCAGGCAGTGGCCCCGGGCCAGCAGGCAGACGAGGGCCCGCTCGACCATCCGGTCCTGGCCGACGATGACCCGCTTGACCTGGAAGAGGGCGTCTTCGAGAAGCGAGGCATGACCTGCGAAGGCAGCCGCTTCGGGATCGGGGGCAGACATGTGATCTCCTGGTGAAGTGGGTTATGAACCGGGCATTCGCCTCGTGACCTGACACCCTCTACGCCCAAGATGAAAACACCCTGGCGGTAGGCTGAGATTCAGGTAAGTCCCTTCTATCACCGGGCTGGGCCGCGGCGCCCCCGAGCGGACGAAGCCGGCTCACGGCAAAAGTTCTCAGCGAGCCTTCAGGTCGGTCTCAGGTGGAAGACCCAGACTGGACCGCGGGACAGCGAACGATGGGCCGGAGAGGACCGAGATGACCGATCAGCAGCACGAGGGTGGAGTGGGCGGATGGGGCTCCGCCCCGGCCGGTTCGCCCGCCCCGGCCGGTTCGCCCGCCCCGGCTAGCTCCCCCCAACCGCGGCCGCCCGGCCAGCCGGCTCCCGGCTGGTATCCCGACCCGTGGGCGAGAGGACAGCACCGCTACTGGAACGGTCAGGTCTGGACGGGCGATGCCTTCCCGCACGGACCGGCCGAGCCGTCGACCGGGTATCCCGGCGGGCCTGCTGCAGGTCCGCCCCATGAGACCAGCATGCCCTCGTACCTCGGCTCACCGGGTTCGCCTGGCTGGCCCGGCTCGCCGGCCGACCGGACCGAGGCCCCTCCGCCACCCGGCTGGTCTGCGCCGACCGCCGGCTTTCCCCCCAATCCCCCGACGACGCCCAACCTGCCGGTCCCGGGCGAGGCAAGAAGCCGCCCCCCGAGGCGTCAGGTCATCGCCATCCTGTTACTGGTCCCCCTGCTGGTCGGCCTTTCGTCGTTCGCGGGGTTCTACCTCGCCAATCGGGGGCGCACCCGGGCCGCCGCCGAGGGATCTCCTCCGGCCGGGACGTCCCCCAACCCGCCCGGTACGGCGCCGGGCACGACGCTGCCGCCGGGCCTGTCGGGACTTGGCCTCACCCAGAGCGATGTTGGGTCTGGCGTGACCATCCAGGAGCTGGACAACGGTGACCAGGTCTCGGCCCAGGCGGCCACCCTCGACCTCTGCAACGGGAAGTTCGCGAGCGAGTCTCTCCGCACCGCCCGCCTTCAGGTCGTCGCCCTCGACAACCAGGGCAACTCGCTCATCAGTACCGAGACGGTGACGTACTCGAGTCCGGCCGGCACCGCCCAGGCGTTCTCGGAACTGACGGCGACGGCGAGCAACTGCCCATCCGGGCCGGTCACCAGTCCCATCGGCGAGCAAACGGTGACGACCCATTTCAATTCTCCACCCGACGGTGCGTGGCCCCAGGTGCCCGACGTGCAGCGGGTGGCATTCGACTTCACCACGACTGATTCGTCCGGCCAGAGCGAGCATTCCGTCGCGGCGTACCTGCGGCGGGGCCGGGTCCTGCTCGGGATCTACTTCAACCAGCCGGACCAGCCGCAAACCGCGGTCGCCGGCCAGACGACGATCCCCGGCATCGTCAACGTCTTCGCCACGCGCATGGCGCAGTTGCCGGCATCCGTCGTCAACGGCTGAACTGCGTCAGTATCAGTAGTTGACGCCGTGGCGGAAGGCCACGCTGATGCGCGGTCCCACCGCGGCCACCTTCGGCACGCTGTGTTCCCAATCTCGCTGGGTCCGGCCTCCGGTCACGAGGAGGTCACCGCCACTCAGGAGACATGACCACGAGCGACCTCCGCCATGGGGCCGGAGCCGGAACCTTCGCGGCTCCCCCAGCGAGAGCAGCGCCACGATCGGATCGGGAATGGCCTTCGGGATCCGGTCGCGGTGCCAGGCAACG
>JBPYFF010000094.1:0-11024 GCA_051984455.1 Acidimicrobiales bacterium
CCGTGGGCGTTGATGTGGGCGATGTCGGCGGGCCCCAAGCCAGCGTCCACGATGGCGAGCTCCATGCACGCCGTTGCCCCCGCTCCCCCGGGTGCGGGCGCGGTGATGTGAAAGGCGTCGGCATTGGAAGCTGCCCCCGCCACCTCTGCGTAGATCCTGGCTCCACGGCCCACGGCTCGGTCCCACTCTTCGAGCACGAGCGCGGCCGCCCCTTCCGCGATCACGAAGCCGTCTCTCCGCACGTCGAATGGTCGAGAAACGCCAGAAGAAGACAGGGCGGTCATATTGGTGAAGGCGGTCACTCCCACGGGAGTAAGGCCCGCCTCGGTCCCGCCGGCGATCATCACGTCACAGCGCCCGGTCGCAACCAGCCGGGCCGCATTGCCGATGCTGTGTGTTCCCGCCGCGCACGCGGTGACCGTTGTCTCACAAGGCCCTCGGAACCCGTATCGCATGGAGACCGTCGCCGCCGCGGCGTTGGACATGATCATCGGGACCATGAACGGAGTGACTCGCCGGGGACCTTTGTCGTGGAAGGTCATGATCTGGGTCTCCAGCGTTTCCAGACCTCCAACACCGGTCCCGATCATCACTCCCGCCCGGGCAGGGTCAGCGGTCAGGCCCTCGAGACCGCCTGCGTCTTCTATCGCCTCTTCAGCCGTGGCAACGGCGAACTGAGTGAAGCGGTCGATCCGGCGGACCTCTTTTGGTCCGAAGAACGGCGTGGCGTCAAAGCCCTGGACCCGCCTCAATCCGGTCGGCGGATCACTCAGCAGGCCGGCCCAGAAGCCTTCCTTGCCAAAGCCACACGTGGCGAGGACGCCGACACCGGTCACGGCCACCCGCCGGCCGGGGACGGCACCACTCCCGTCGGCGGCACCGAGGAGTGCGAGCATCAGAGTTTCGAGGTCACAAGGCTGAACGCCTGTTCCACCGTCTCGATCCCTTCGAGCTCAGTTTCGTCGACGGTGATGTCGAACGACTCTTCGAGCGCCATTACCAGCTCGACCAGGTCGAGGCTGTCAGCGTCCAGGTCGTCACCGAACCGCGCGTCGGGCTGCACTTTGTCGGGGTCAACCTGGAGCACCTCGATGGTGCACTGCTTGAACTTATCGAACGCGGCTTGCTGGTCCATCCGATCCTCCGGTGCGGTCAGGGCAAGAATGTACTTCGCCTCGCTGGCTGCCCCGAGCCACGCGGGCGGCCTTGCCGGTCATTTACTCAGCGGCCCCAGCGCCAGACGGCTGACGCCCACGTCATGCCGGCGCCGAAACCCGACAACAAGATCAAGTCGCCATCGGAAACCCGGCCGGCCGAGAGGGCCTCGACCAGGGCGATGGGGATGGACGCGGAACTGGTGTTGCCCGTCCTGTTGAGCACGATGGCGGATTTTTCCATCGGAATACCAAGTCGGGCGCATACCGCCTCGATGATTCGTCCGTTGGCCTGATGCGGCACGAAGAGGGCGATGTCGTCGGACCTGACCTTGGCCCGCTCCATCGCCGTCTCAGCCGACTCGATGACGACTCTCACTGCCCGCCGATATACCTCTCGGCCCTCCATGATCATTGGGCCGTTGAGGTCGGCATACAGGATGGGCTGGAGACTGCCGTCGACACCCAGATCCCAGCCCAGCAGAGAGCCCTCGCCCGGCACCGCTTCGATCACGACCGCCCCGGCACCGTCGCCGAAGAGCACGGCCGTTGAGCGGTCGTTCCAGTCGGTGATACGGCTCAACGTCTCGGACCCGATGACCAGGATCCGGTCGAAGCCGGTCCGGATGAAGGCCGCCGCCGCGACCATGCCGTAAACGAAGCCGGAGCAGGCGGCGTTGAGGTCGAACGCTCCACAGTTGAGCCCGAGCTCGGCAGAAAGGGCGGAAGATGTGGCGGGTACCGTTTGGTCGGCGGTGGTGGTGCAGAGGATGAGCAGGTCGATGTCTCGCCGGTCGAGCCCCGCCGATTCGATCGCCTTGCGGCCGGCCTCGGCCCCCAGCGCGGCGGTCGTTCCGACGCCCTTGGGGGGCGAAATCAACGTCCGGGGATCAGCGGGCGGAGGCGCGAACGGTCCCGCCGCGACCCGCCGCTCCTCTATCCCTGTCCGCTCCCTGATCCATTGATCACTGGTGTCGAGAACGTTCGCCAGGTCCTGGTTGGTGACCACGGTCTGCGGGAGCCCGCTGGCCCACCCGGTGATGGCACTGCCGCGCGTCGCTTCCACGGCTAGCTGGCCCGCAGCCAGGCGATCGGCTGCCCCGTCTGAACCCGTTCCCCTGGCAACGCAAGCATCCCCATGAGACGACCGCGAAATGGTGAGCGGACTTCCTCTCGACCGATCCTCCCGACCAGGGCACCAACGTCGATCAGTTCGCCTTCGGCCACGGGCTCGATCGGCTCGAAGATCCCGGCGCAGGGACTGATCACCATCCGTTCCGATACGTACAGATGCTCGCCATGATGCCCCGCGACGAATGCCTGCAGGGCGGTGTGGTCAGCCACTGCCTCCACCAGGATCTCCAGGTCAGCCGGCCTCGACACCATGATCGCGGTGGCCGCGGGCGCGATTTCACGAATGAGGCGAGCCAGGACTCCCCCCGCGCCGACCTCGACGAACAGTCGCTCGCCCTGGCCGCCGATCGGGTCGGAGCTGCGACTCTGGAGCCCGGCGAGCTCGAGCACGCTCTGCCGCCAGCGCACCGGGCTGCACAGCTGGGCGGACAGGAGATCCTCCCAATCATCCGCGGTTCGGTGCGAGCGACCGTCGACGTTGGCGACGACGGGAACCTCAGGCTGGTGGAAGGTGGCAGCCTGCAGGGCCTTTCGCAGTCGGTTGCGGGCCGGCGCCATGAATGGGGTGTGAAACGCACCGCCGACCGGGACCGGGCTCACCTTTCGGGCGCCCAGTCCGAGCGCGATGTCGGACGCTCGAGCGACCGATTCGTCATCACCCGCGATCACGAGGTTTTCCGGCGCGTTGTGATTGGCGACCCAGACATCGCCGTCGGCCCTGCGGCAGGCGACCTCGACCGCCTCGTCCTCGAGTCCGAGCACGACCCGCATCGTGCCGTGCCGTTCGTCGGCGGCAGCCTGCATGGCCTCGCCTCGCTCCGCGACAACCGCCATGCCCTCGTCGAAGCCGAGGGAGCCGGCTGCCACAAGGGCGGTGTACTCACCCAGGCTGTGGCCCGCGCACGCCGTCGGTTCGACGCCCATCCGCTCCACTGCGTCGAGGACGACCAGGCTCAGCGTGAAGGTGGCCAGCTGAGCGTTGCGGGTCTCCCTCAGCTCCTCCTGACCGGCTCGAAGGAGGAGATGAGCCAGGTCGCGGCCAGCCAGCGCGGAGGCGTCTGCGACCAGTTCCCAGGATGGGTGGTCGGTCCAGGGCTCACCCATGCCCGGTCGTTGTGAGCCTTGGCCAGGGAACACGAATGCCGGCACGCGCCAATCACCTCCATCTCGGGTCTATGCGGGGTCTGACCCAGGGGGTCTGGCTGAAGTAACAGCCGCCCTTGTTGCTACCCCGTTCAGGCCGGTTACCGGTGGGTTACTTGTTCCCGGCGACCGGCGGGTGTTGGCGGCCAGCATCCGGTTGCGCCACCACACCAGCGTTCCGGCGATCAGGCCGACGCCCAGGAGGAGAGGAAACGGGCCCCGTCTTTTCACGAGGAGGCGAGACGCACTGCCCCAAACAGCTCGGCCGGGAGCGGGAGTGCCCGAGGCGGGACTCGAACCCGCAAGCCCTTGCGGACAATGGTTTTTGAGACCATCACGTTTACCTGTTTCGTCACTCGGGCCCGCCGAACTGGCGGCCATTGTAGGTGCGGTCCGGCGCCGGGCCTCGGGGCGGGCCCAGGGCCTCCGGCGGGCGTCGGCGGTCTCGGCCGGTTGACCGCCGCCGGCCTCCGGCGACGGACGCGCCAGCGGCCGGGCACGGGGGGGTTGCCCGACCGCTGACTTGGGGGAGAGGGATCCGGACCGATCGCTCGACCGCGTCGCCGCCTGCCGGCAGCCGGGCTGGGCGGGTGGAGACGCCCGGCTGCCGGGGCGGAGCTAGCCGGCTGCGGGGGGAGCAGCCGGGCTGGGGGCCCCTGGCGCCTCACCCTTCAATCCGGGAGCGCCGAGGGGTCCGCGCCGTCCGGGAAGGAGGCCGCCGAGGCCAAAGCCCTTGAAACCGAGGTCGCTGCTGCCCTGAACGACGTACTTGGCAGCGATCGAACCGTTGCTAGCCGCCGTGCCCGTGGCCGCGACCGGCTGGCCCACCGTCAGATCCTTCGGCTGGACGGTGACGGCCTTTTGCACTTTGGTCGTGGACGACGTGGTCACCGTTATGGAGGTGCCGTCGGGCTCCTGCACGGTAATGGTGTTGCCGCTGACCCCCTTCACGGTGCCGAACGCCAGACCGAGCCGCTGACCCAGCCGGCCCACACCCGGTGGCAGCTGGCCGAGATCTGGCACTTTCTGCGACGGGATGATGGCGATGTCGTCGGCGGTGATGGCGTTCTGGCCACTGGAGGTGCCATGGACGCCGATCACCTGTCCCGGGGTGATGTCGCCGACGGTGCCGCTCTCGACCTTGACGATTGTCGTACTCGACGAGGTCGTGACGGTGACGTCCTGACCGGAGCGATTGGTGATTGTCAGGGTCGTGCCGTTCACCGCCTTGAGCGTCCCGGCAGTGGCATTGGGAACCGTGCACTGCGCGGCCGATGACGTCCCCGCATCGGCGGCTGCGTTGACGGCGTTCGCGGTCGAGATGGGCTCGGGCGAGCTGCCGCCACCACCGGCCGTCGCGTGGCCGATGAAGAACGCACCCAGCGCGAGCGCTACCGCGCCCCCGGTAATCGCGACCGCTGCGGCCAGCCGGGAGTGGCGGGCGGACGCCGGCTCAGGGGGAGTGAGCGGATAAGACGCGGACGGTTCGGCCGGACCAGACCCGGGCGGCTCCGCGGCTGGCGGGGGGGCCTGCCATGCCGGCGGAGGCGGAGGCGGTGGAACTTGCGGGTTCGGCGGAGTGGTGTCACTCATGCGTCTAGCTCACCCTCCATGACTAAGAGGGCGATGAAGCTGGCCTGAGAAGTGGATGAGAACGTGCGGCTAATCCGCCATCGGGTAGGGGGCCAGCTCCGGTCGTTCCTTTTCCTCCGGTTCGCCAGGTTGGCCGGGTTGACCCTCTGTGCCCTGCGCCTCGTCCAGTGCCGGCAGGTCCACCTCGATGAGGGTGCCGCCACCTGCTGGGCTTGTCGCCTGCACCGTCCCGCCGTGGGCTTCCACGACCTGGCGGACGATGGCCAACCCGAGTCCCGAGCCCGGCAGTGCCCGGGCGCTGGGCGCCCGGTAAAACCGATCGAACACGTGGGGGAGATCATCGGGTGCAATACCCGGTCCTTGATCTTTGACGGCCAGCTCCCAGCCGGAACCGTTTTGGGTCAGCCCGATGTCGACGTGGGAGCCGGGAGGACTCCACTTGGCGGCGTTGTCGAGCACGTTGAGGATGGCCCGCTCGAGCAGCGCCGGCTGGCCGAGAACCAGGCCGGGCTGGAGATGAGCGTCGAAGGTGACCGACGGAGCCCGGCGCCGGGCCCGATCGATGGCCCGCTCGACGATCACGTCAAAGTGCACCTCCTGCGGCTCGACCTCGAGCTCGTCTTCGCGGGCCAGCTCGACCAGGTCGCCGACGAGAGTGGTGAGCTCTTCCAGCTGAGCCTGCACGTCGTCCAGCAGCGACTCCCGCTCCGCGGGAGGAAGGTCACGGACCTTCATCAGCACTTCGATGTTGGTGCGCAGGCTGGTGAGCGGGGTCCGGAGCTCGTGGCCGGCGTCGGCGACCAGCTGGGCCTGCTGATGGCGCGACTCGGCCAGGGCCCCGAGCATGGCGTTGAAGCTGCAGGCCAGGCGGGCCAGCTCATCGTCGCCGACCACTTCGATCCGGTGGTCGAGCTGCTGGGTCGCGGCGACCTGCTCGGCCGCCGCGGTCAGCCGCTTCACCGGCCTGAGGCTCGTCCGTGACACCAGGTAGCCGAGGACGAGGGCCAGGCCGATGCCGCACGCGGCGACGAGGAACAGGAACAGCTCCAGCTGGCGAAGGGTGTGGTCGACATCCGACAGCGACCTGACGAGCTGGACGGCGAAGCCGGTAGGGCTGCCGGGGACGGTGCCGGAAACGGTGGCGGGGACGGTGAGGACCCGGGCGTGGTTCTCGTTGTGAGGCCGGCCAACGGTGTAAAGAGCCTCGTCACGGGAGCCGGACGCGACCGCCTGGTCAGCCGGCAAAACCGGGATCGGTGGGTCGGCGTTGCTCAACTCAGGCACGACGTTGCCGTCAGCGGTAATCGTCTGGAACGTGATCGTGCCGCCCACGCCCCGGCCGGGGAGCGAGCCCTGGGCCTGGAGCGTGCCCAGGCCGAACCGGCCCGCCCGAGAGGCGGTGGCAGCCGTCCGCCGCAGCTGGCTGTCGGCCTGGCCGTACAGCTCGTGACGGACGATGACATAGGCGACCGTCGAGGCCAGGGCGATGGCGATGCCGACCGCGGCGGCAGCGACGAGCGCAACGCGAGTTCGAAAACCGATGCGCTGCACCCAGGCGAATCGGCGCACGCCTCAGGTCCCCTGCGGTTCCCGGAGGACGTAGCCGACGCCCCGGACGGTGTGGACCAGGCGGGGTTCGCCTGCCGCCTCCGTCTTGCGCCGCAGGTACCCGACGTACACCTCCAGGGAATTGGAGTTGGCCCCGAAGTCGTAGCCCCACACCCGGTCGAAGATGACTTCGCGGGGAAGAACCTGGCGGGCGTTTCGCAACAGCAGCTCCAGCAGGAGGAACTCCGTACGCGTGAGGTCGATGCGACGGTCACCGCGCTTCACCTCGCGGGTGGCCGGGTCAAGCGACAGGTCGTCGAAGCGCAGGACCTCGTCGTCGAGCAGTGGAGCCGAGCGGCGCAACAGCGCCCGGAGGCGGGCCAGCAGCTCTTCCAGGGCGAACGGCTTCACCAGATAGTCGTCGGCACCGGCATCGAGCCCCGCAACCCTCTCCGCCACGGCAGCACGTGCGGTCAGCAGGAGGATGGGCGTGCTGTCGCCCGCCGCCCGTAGCTGCCGGCAAACCTCCAGGCCGTCGAGGCGGGGCATGGACACGTCGAGCACGACGGCGTCGACGGGGTGCTCGTCCAGCTTCTTGAGCGCCGCCTGACCGTCGTCGGCCAGGTCCGTCTCGTAGCCCTCGAACCGCAAGGCTCGGTCGAGCGCCTGGCGGACCGCCGGTTCGTCGTCAACCACGAGCACTCGCATGCCAACCAGTGTGGCGGGAAAAGCTGAGGAAGTGCTGAACAGGGCCGGGTTGTGAGCCCGGGCATCATTCTCGGAAGAGTTACCCACACGAGATGTGGGTAAGCGTTCCGAGAATGAAGTGGCTACGGAACCGGCACCGTCGTCGTAGACGCGGGCCCGAACCCGCCGTGGGAGAAGCCGACCCCCCGGTGGGCGGCGATGAACGCCGTCAGAGGCACCGGTTGCACCGTGCCGCACACCAGTTTCCAGGTCCAGGCGGTGGCGACGACCTGATCAGGCAGCGGCCCGGCGGCCGGCGCCACCGTGACGAGCGGCCCCGACAGCAGGCCCAGGGCGGCAATCGACGACTGCGGCAGGTCCCGGTACTGGAGGATCACGTAGCCGAGTTCGAGCATGGCGACCTGGCGGGATCGCTGGATTGGCGTCGTGACCGCGCCGGTCGCAGCCGGGCCCAGCCGGTGGGGCCCCGATGTCGGGGGATCGCTCAGGTAGGCGGGGTCGGGGGTGCCAGGAAAGAGGTGAAAGGTGCTGCGGGGATCGGTGGCCTCCTGGACCGGAGCCTGGCACCCGGCGGCCTGCGCCGACCCCGAACGCGACCCCGACCCCGAACGCGACCCCGACCCGGTTGCCCCGGACCCGGACGCGGCGCTGCACGCCGCCGCCAGCGCACCAAGCAGCGCCAGCCCGGCAAAGCCGGCAAACACACGCGATCGCGACACCGCGCCATCCTTGCCCGAGGGGCGGAAGAACGCAGGTCGGGCCCTTCCCGGGTAACCGGTAGACTTCCGTTCACCGTGCCCAGGTCCCTCATCGAGCGCCGCCTCGCCGACTCGGCCAAGCGGCTCAAGCGCGCCCGGGAAGAACTTGCCGTCATCGAGGAGCAGGCGGCGGCGTTGAACGAGAGGGCCGAGGAGGCCCGGCTGCGGGCACTGGTCTCCGAGACGCCGCTGGCCAACAAGGAGTACCAGGAGGCGCAGCGCCACGCCGACGCCATGGAGCGAGCCCGCCGAGTCGTGCTGGCATCCATCGCCGACCTGCAGCGGGCCCAGGACGAGTTGCTCGACCGGCTCGTCATCGAATCCCATTGACAGTCCGTCCGCGCGCTTCCACACTGACGTCCCTGATCCGAAGGAGCCATCGCCCGTGCCAGTGCGCGTCGTGATCGCCGAGGACGAGGCCATCATCCGTCTCGATCTCAAGGAAATCCTGGAGGAGGAGGGCTACGAGGTCGTCGGCGAGACCGGTCGCGGTGACGAAGCGGTCGACCTGGTCCGCAACCACCACCCCGAGCTCGCCATCCTCGACATCAAGATGCCCGGCCTGGACGGCCTTACCGCCGCCAAGGAGATCACGGGTGAGCGGCTGGCCGCGGTGCTCATCCTCACTGCCTTCAGTCAGCGCGACCTGATCGACCAGGCCAAAGAAGCGGGCGCACTTGCCTACCTGGTCAAGCCCTTTCAGAAGAGTGAGCTGCTACCCGCGATGGAGATTGCCCTCGGCCGGTTCCAGGAAATGAAGGTGCTGGCCCAGCAGGTCGAGAGCCTGGAGGAGCAACTCGAGGTCCGCAAGGTGATCGAACGGGCCAAGGGCCTGCTGATGGACGAGTTGGGGATGAAGGAGACCGACGCCTGGAACTGGATCCAGAAGCGGGCCATGCGCGAGCGGCTCCAGATGAAAGAGGTCGCCCGGCGGGTGATCGAGGACGGGCTCAGACCCGACTAGGCGAGCCCGACGACACGTACAGCTGATCGGCCAGCTTCCGGCCGAGCGCGATCGTGTGGTTGCCGACGTCGAGCGTCAGCGTGCCATCCGGCCCTCGTCCGGTGACCCGTGCGTCGCGGCCAGGAATGAACCCTGCCTCGGATAGATACGCCAGCGCTTCGAGGTCGATCTCGACCTGTTCGGTGACCCGCTCCAGCCGGATGTGCTCACCACCGTGCAAGGACGAGAGGGCGACCACCTTCCCGCGCGACCCCGACGCCACGCCACTGCCCGGGATGGGGTTGCCGTGGGGGCAGGTCTGGGGGTTGCCCAACAAGGTCACCAGCCGCGTTTCGACCTCATCGGAGATGACGTGCTCCCACCGGCACGCCTCGACGTGCGCCTTGTGCCAGGGAAGCCCGATGATGTCGGTGAGAAGCCGCTCGGCTAGCCGGTGTTTCCGCACCACGCTCTCGGCCCTTTCCCGGCCCGCCGGCGTCAACCGCACCGCCCGGCCTTCGACCGTCAGGTAGCCCTCGGCCTTGAGCCGCCGGATGGTCTCGGAGACGGCGGGAGCGCTGTGGCCGACCCGCTCTGCCAGCCGGGCCTGGATGACCTGGGTCCCCTCCTCCTCGAGCTCATGGATGGCCTCCAGGTATTCCTCGAGGGGCGGATGAAAACCGTGAAAACCGTCGGCCACGCAAGCATGGTACCGCCGCGCCGTAGCATCGCGACCGTGCCGCTTCTCATGCTGCTCGACGGCAACTCGCTTGCGTACCGGGCGTTCTTCGCCCTCCCGACCGACATGGCGACGGCCGGTGGGCAGGTCACCAACGCCGTGTACGGGTTCACCGCGATGCTGATCAACCTGCTGAAGGACCATCAGCCCGACCACATTGCGGTTGCGTTCGACCGGCCCGAGCCGACCTTCCGGCACAAGATGATCGACGACTACAAGGCCGGGCGAGCTGAGGCTCCGGACATCCTGCGCCAACAGATGGGACTGGTCCGGCAGGTGGTCGAGACCCTGCGCATCCCGATCCTGGAAGTGCCCGGCTACGAGGCCGACGACGTCGTCGCGACACTGGCGACCGACGCGAGGGAGCGCGAGGACGACGTCATCATCGTCACGGGCGACCGCGACACGTATCAGCTGGTGGAAGACCCGCACATCAAGGTCCTGTACAACCGGCGAGGAGTCTCGGACTACGTGCTGTATGACGAGGCGGGGATCGTCGACCGCACCGGCGTGACCCCGTCCATCTATCCGCAGTACGCGGCCTTGCGGGGCGACCCGTCGGACAACCTCCCCGGCGTGCCGGGCGTCGGGGAGAAGACGGCCGCCCGGCTCATCAACACCTACGGCGATCTGGACGGCATCTTCGCCCACCTCGACGAGCTCACTCCGAAGCTGCGGGAGAGCCTGCGGTCCCACGAACCGGCCGTTCGCAAAAACGCCGAGGCAACGCCGCTCATCCGGGACGTGCCGCTGGAAGTCGATGTCGCCGATCTGGTGATGGGCGGGTGGGAGATGGAGGAGGTCCGGCGGCTCTTCAACTTCCTCGAGTTCCGCACCTTGTGGGACCGCTTGCTGGAGGTCACCGAAGGGGGGGAAAAGGGTGCAGGCGAGACGGCTAAGGGCGGTACCCCGATGGACGTCGAGGTGGAGCCCCTGCCCGGAGCCGGCGCGGTGGTCGAGCTGTTCAACGGGTGGATCGCCTCCGGCACGGCGGTCGCCCTGTCGGCCGCCTGGGCGGGCAGGGAAGGACGGTCGCCGATCGAAGGCCTGGCCTTCGTCGAGCTGGGCGAGGCCGGCCCGGTGGTGTGGGTCGCGGGCGACCTGCTTGACGATGCGAGCGTGCAAGCCGCCCTGCAGCGTTTGCTCGGGCTCGACGGGGTCTCCGTCAGCACCCACGACGCCAAGGCCCTCATGCGGGGTCTGTCGGTGCTCGGCGTGGATTTTTCCCACCTCGATCTCGACACCGCGATCGCGGCCTACCTCGTCGACCCGGCCGGCGATCAGTATCTGCTGGAGGAGCTGGC
>JBPYFF010000095.1:0-16898 GCA_051984455.1 Acidimicrobiales bacterium
CCCCGGAGATCGACGTCGGCCTCCGCCAGCAGTTCCATGGCCCGGGCCGCGCCGTCAGGGCCCCAGCGCCGCAGCGTGGTAAGCGCCTTCCTGGCCGGGTAGGCGCTCCTCCCTCTGGGGATGCCGAGCAGGGCAGCGGCGTGGGCCTCGTCGGTCGCGCCCGATCCATCCAGCTGGACAATGGGCGCCACATGCCGGTGGAGGATGGCCAGGATCACCAGAGGGTGCCGGTCACCGGCGCCGAGCAGCCGGTGGAGGGCGGTGAGCGATGCTTCGGTGTCGCCGCTATCGATCGCGTCAGTGAGATCCCACGGGGGAATTGCCCCGGCCTCTCCCAGGAACGGTTCGAGCTCGGCCACACCGATCTCCGCCCCTTCGCCGTAGGCGGAAACCAGGGTCTCGATCAACGCCGGCAGGCGGCCCACGTCCTCACCCAGGTGATCTGCCAGCCGAGGGCGGACGGCAGCCTCGAAACGTAAGGGCGCCGCCCGTAGTCGGGCTTCCAGCCATCCTCGTGTGTCCCGGCCAGGCCCGACGGCAACGACCCGGCCGGCGTTCCGTATGGCCGCGACCAGCTTGGAGGAAAGCCGGCCGCCACCTCCTGCGACGATCAGAGCCGTGGTGGGGAGGGGATCTTCCAGATAGACCAGCAAGGGACGGAGCTCTTCGGTCGAAAACCGCCCCGCATCGCGCAGCACCACGACCCGGCGGTCGGCCAGGAACGGCGGGGTCAGGCAGGCACTCGCCACCGCGTCGAGATCCACCTCGTCGCCCCAAAAGTCCTCGACGGACAGGCTGGCGTCGGTGCCGGCCCCGGCCAGGTCCGCGACCAGGCTCCGGACCTCTCCCGCGACGAGGGAGGCGTCGTCGCCCTCGATGAGCCAGACCAGCGAGCCGGACCTGGCACCGGGGGTAGGCGTCTCTGTGCGGGGCTCGCTCATGCTTCCATGATGGCGGCGAGGAGGTGACAAACCCGGCGGGTGCCTCGCACGTCGTGGGCCCGCACAATGCGACAGCCGAGGGAAACCCCCAGCGCCGCTGCTGCCAGGGACGCATTTCCCCGCTGGTCGATCTCGAGGTCCAGCAGGCGGCCGAGGAACGTCTTGTTGGAGGCGGAAAGGAGGAGGGGATAGCCGTGGCCGGCCAGCCGATCGGAAGCGCGCAGCAACGCCACGGACTGCTCGGCGGTCTTGCCCAGATCCAGGCCGGCGTCAAGGATGATGCGCTCCCGGGGCAGGCCGGCGGCCGCGGCCCTGCCGGCTCGGTCGAGCAGGAAGTCCGACACCTCGGTGACGACGTCGGCGTAGTCGGGCTGAGGATCGGGGACTCGGGGCGCCAGCCGGATATGGTTCGCCACCACGGAGGCTCCCGCCCGCGCCGCCACCGGCAAGTACTGATCATCGGCAAAACCGCTGATGTCGTTGCCGAGAACTGCGCCGGCATCAAACGCCGCGGCCGCAACCGACGCCCGCCAGGTATCGACCGCCACGGGCAGGTCGAAACGCTGATGGATCAGCTCAATGGCGGGCACCACCCGATCCATCTCCTCCTGCTCGCCTACTTCGGGGCCCGGGCCGGCCTTGACCCCGCCGACATCGAGCAGGTCCGCGCCCTCGTCCACCAGCTGCTCGGCCCGAACAAGGAATGATTTCATGTCCCAGTACACGCCCCGGTCGTAGAACGAATCCGGCGTTCTGTTCAAGATGCCCATCACCAGGGCGCGCGTGGACAGGTCGTAGGTGGCGGACCCGAGGGCCAGGACGGTCAAACGAGACGAGCGGCTAAAAGAGGCGGGCTGTCAGTGCCTTGCGGTAGCGAGCGGTGCGGGGATCGTCGGGCCCCAGCACCTCGAGCAGGTCACGGAACTCCTGGCGGGCGTCCTCGTCGTCCTTCACCTGGTCGAGCAAGGCGTCCAGCTTGACCTCGACGTTGCCGGCGTCGACCCCGTTGAGCTCCTCGCCGACCCGAGCCAGGGCCGCGATCCGCCGGACCTCGGCCGTCTCGGGAATGCGGGCCAGAAGGGCGAGGGCATCACCCCGATTGTCGGCTCCGCCCTTCTCGACGAGCAGGGCGGCGAGACCGAGCACGGCCTTCTCGTTCGCCGGCTCAAGCTCCAGAGCACTCCTGAGCGACGACTCGTCGCCGGCCGCGGCCAGCTCATCGGCCTCCGACAAAGACGGCGCCAGCGACGCAACAAACTGGCGCACGGCGGGCTCGGGCAGTGCACCGATAAAGCTGTCCACGACCTTGCGGTCATAAAGCGCGTACACCGCGGGGATCGACTGGACCTGGAACGTCGCCGCGATCCTTGGATTGGCGTCGACGTCGACCTTGGCCAGGGCAACCCCACCCTCGGTCTCCCCCACCACCTTCTCCAGAATGGGCCCGAGGGTCCGGCAGGGACCGCACCAGGACGCCCACAGATCTACGACGACCGGGACCCGGGTGGAGCGCTCGAGCACCTCGGTCTCGAACGTGGCATCGGTGACATCCATCAACGTGATTTCCTCTCTTTACCTATCCGCACATACAACGTCCGGGCACCCGCCCTTCTTCCATGCCAGTCGCCGGCACTACGGTAACTGCCCTATGGCGAACCCCTCCGATGTCGACGCCAGCCAGGGTGCCAGCCGGGGCAAGGAAATCATCGGCGTCGACGTTGACAGGGTCAGTGCCTGGTTCGAGAAATACATCACCGGTGTTCGGCTGCCCCTCTCGTTCGACCTGATTGCCGGCGGCCGGAGCAACCTGACCTTCAAGGTGACGGACGCTGCCGGCCACGAGTACGTCTTGCGCCGGCCGCCGGTCAGCCATGTGCTTCCCACCGCTCACGACATGGGCCGGGAACACAAGATCATCGCCGCGCTCGGGCCGGTCGGGCTTCCCGTCCCGCCTGCGCTGGGTTTCTGCGATGACGAGTCGGTCAACGGCCGCCCGTTTTACGTCATGGGTTTCGTTGACGGCATCATCCTGCGCACGACCGAGGCGGCCACCCGCCTGGACGAGCGCGCTCGGGGGCTGGCGGCTCATTCCCTCATCGACGTCCTCGCCAGTATCCATGCGGTCGATGTCGACCGGGTCGGTCTGGCCGACCTCGGCCGCAAGGATGGCTACATTCCTCGTCAGCTGAAGCGCTGGTACAGCCAGTACGAGCAATCGAAGGCCATGGGTGGTCCGGACGTGGCACTGGTCGACTCCGTTCACGGTTTTCTCTCGGGGTGCATACCAGAGCAGGCCCCGGCCTCGATCGTCCATGGTGACTACCGGCTGGACAACACCATCGTGGGCGAGGATGGCACCGTCCGGGCTGTCCTTGACTGGGAGATCTGTACCATCGGCGATCCTCTGGCCGACGTCGGGCTGCTCATGGTCTACTGGGTGGAGCGAGGAGACGAGACCCCGCCGTTGCTGGTCGCACCGACCACGCTGCCCGGTTTTCCCTCTCGTGCCGATCTCCGGGCTCGTTACGCCGAGCGCTCGGGCCGGGATCTATCCAGGCTCGACTTTTACGTTGCCTTTGGGTACTGGAAGCTGGCCTGCATCATCGCCGGTGTCTACGCCCGCTACGCAGGAGGAGCGGGAGGCGGTGATCGCAGCGATTACCACGCCCTTTCGGCCCAGGTGTCCACGCTCGCCCGGGCGGCCTCGGAAGCGGCCGGCAAGCTCGAGAAGGCATGAGCGAGCTCGCTCACATCACGCGGTGGCCGGAACAGCTTCAACATCCCGTGCTGGTCATGGCCATGGAAGGGTGGATCGATGCCGGACTGGGCGGCGCCGCCGCCATGGCCGCACTCCTGTCGGGCATGAAGAGCGAGCTGCTCGCCAGCTTTGACGATGACGCCCTCATCGACCACCGGGCCCGCCGGCCCATCATGAGGATTCGCAACGGCGTGAACACCGGCCTGACCTGGCCCGAGATCGTTCTGCGGTGGGGTACCGACGCTTCCGGCCGCAGCGTGATCACCCTCTCCGGACCGGAGCCCGACCTGCGCTGGCGGCAGTTCACCACCGAGGTGGTGGCGCTGGCCGGCCGGCTCGGGGTCGAGCTCGTCGTCGGCCTCGGTGCCTTTCCTGCTCCCGTGCCTCACACCCGGCCGGTGCGGCTGGCGGCCACGGCGACCACCTCTGAGCTGGCCCAGCGCGTCGGCTTTCTTGCCGCCACTATTGATGTACCGGCGGGAATCCAGGGAAGTCTGGAACGGGGCTTCGCCGACACTTCCATCCCGGCGGTCGGAATCTGGGCGCGTGTGCCCCACTACGTCGCGGCCATGCCGTACCCGGCGGCGAGCGCCGCCCTCCTGGACCAGCTGGCCGACGTGGCCGGCCTCACCGTCGATGCCTCGGCCCTGCGCCAGGCCGCGACCGTCACCTTCGACCAGATACAACAGCTCATCGCCAACAGCGAGGAGCACACCGCCATGGTCCGCCAGCTGGAAGTCCAGCATGACCAGGAGAGCGGAGGTGGCCCGGCGTTCGACGTCGGGAACTTGCCGTCAGGCGAGGAGATCGCCGAGGAGCTTCAACGGTTCCTGAGAGGAGAACAGGGATGAAGGTGGACGGGGGTCTCGGCTTCGACCTGCACAAAGCCGCCGCCCAGGCCAGGGACCTGGAGGCATTGGGGTACGACGGCGCATGGGGAGCCGAGACCAGTCACGACCCCTTTTTGCCTCTGCTCCTGGCGGCTGAGCAGACCGAACGACTCGAGCTCGGCACGGGAATTGCGGTCGCCTTCGCCCGCAGCCCCATGACGACGGCCAACGTCGCCTGGGACCTCCAGGGGTATTCCCAAGGGCGCTTCAACCTTGGCCTCGGGAGCCAGATCAAGGCTCACATCGAGAAGCGGTTCAGCATGCCCTGGTCTCATCCAGCTGCCCGCATGCGAGAGTTCGTGGCGGCCATGCGCGCCATCTGGGCCTCCTGGCAAACCGGCACGAAGCTCGACTTCCGTGGCGACTTTTACCAGCACACGCTGATGACGCCGTTCTTCAATCCGGGCCCGAGTGACTACGGACCGCCCAGGGTGTTTGTCGCCGCGGTCGGCGAAAAGATGACCGAGGTGGCGGGCGAGGTGGCCGACGGGATGCTCGTCCACGGCTTCACGACCGAGTCCTACCTGCGCGACGTCACCCTTCCGGCAATCGAGCGAGGGCTGGCGAAGTCCGGGCGCACACGGAGTGACTTTCAGCTCTCCTACCCGGTCTTCGTCGTCGTCGGTTCCGACACCGAAGAGCTCGCCCGGGGAGCCAAAGGCGTCCGTCAGCAGATTGCCTTTTACGGGTCGACACCCGCCTACCGCGGCGTGCTCGAGCACCACGGGTGGGGTGAACTGCAGCCGGAGCTCAATGCCCTCTCCAAGAGGGGGGAGTGGGTCAAGATGGGCGATCTGATCGACGATGACATGCTCAACACCTTCGCCGTTGTCGGGGAACCGGATTCAATACCGCAGAAGATCCTCTCGCGGGTCGGCGACGTCGTCGACCGCATCAACTTCTACCTTCCGTACCAGGTGAACCAGGAACGGCTGAGAGAGGTCATCGCAGGCTTTCAACGGGCGTGAAAGGGTCAGCTTCTCACGACACCGGGTTGAGTTCGGCCTCGAGATAGCGGGCCCGACACAGCGATCGTTGCAGCTTGCCTGACGAGGTCTTGGGCAGGGTGCCGGGTGCGACAAGGACGACTTCCTGGGCTGGCACGCCAACCGCCTCCAGCACCCGGGCCGCGACCGCCTGCCGTACCGGCCGATGGTCTTCTTCCCTGGTCTCGGCGACGACGACCACGGCCTCTTTGCCCTTGCGCCCGTCGATGCCGAAGGCGATGACGTTGCCCGCCCGGACACCCTCCACCGATGCGACGGCACGCTCGACGTCTTCAGGGAACACGTTGCGGCCGCCGACGATGATCACGTCCTTGAGCCGGCCGCAGACCACCAACTCCCCCTCGGCCAGATAGGCCAGATCGCCGGTGCGAAGCCAGCCGTCCACGAACGCGTCGGCGGTCGCCCGGGGATGGTTGTAGTAGCCCGGCGTGACCGACGTACCCCGGATCTGCAACTCGCCGGCTTCGCGGTCGTCGAGCCTGGTTCCGCTCTGGGGGTCACAGATGCGGATCTCCAGCCCCGGTACCGGCCGGCCCAGCCGGGCGAGGGCACGGGCGGGCGGACCGCTCAAGGTGGGCGCAGCGTAACGCTCGGTCTCCAGTACCCGCCGATCGACCACGTCCACCTGCAACCCGCTGCCGGGTTCGGGAAAGGTTCCCGCAATGGCGACCTCGGCCATCCCGAAGGCGGGGAAGGCTGCTTCGGGGCGAAAGCCGTGCGGCTCGGCCGCGGCGCAAAAATCCCCGATGGTGACGGGGTCCACCGGCTCCGCGCCGTTCAGCGCGAGCTTCCAGTTCGACAGGTCGAGGCCCGACATCCGGCGAAGGGCGCGCGCCGCCAGGGCATAGGAGAAGTTCGGCCCCGCTGTCGCCGTGCCGCGGTAATGGCTGATCCACTCGAGCCACCGGCCGGGTGAGGACATGAAGTCCTGGGGACCGGCCAGCACCAGCTCGATTCCCGTGATCATGGGAATGGTCAGCAGGCCGATGAGCCCCATGTCGTGGTACAGCGGCAGCCACGACACGATGACGTCCGACTCGACGTCGAGCTTCGCGGCCTTCACCGCTCCGTCAAGGTTGGCAAGGATGTGGCGGTCCGCCAGCATCACACCCTTCGGCTCGGACGTCGACCCACTCGTGAACTGCAGGCTCGCCAGGCGCTCAGGATCCGGATGAGGCGGGATCAGATCCTCGGCCCGGCCTACCAGGGACGGAAAGGCCACCATCGGAGGGTCACCGGGGACGGCCGGAAGGAAGGCAGTGAGCTCCGGGTCAATCAGGAGCATCTTGATATCGGCCGTGCGGACGCGCCCCCTCGTCTGAGCGACGAACTCCTCGAGCGACCCCAGCCGCATGGGCAAGGGCAGGACCACGACAGTGGCGCCGGCGAGCCAGGCCGCTTGAATGGCCGTGACGAGCGGCCGCGTGGTCGGCCCGATCAGGCCGACGTGATCGCCTGCCTCCAAGCCGCGCGCCTGCAGTGCCGCGGCCATGGCCCGAGCATCGTGGTGGAGGTCGGCCCACGACACCCACGTCGACGCCGAGGGGTCAGGACCGACAAACGTGAGCCCGCTGCCCCGGTGGGCGGCGCCTTCAATGCGCTCCGGAAGGGTGGCGGTAGCCGGCTTCATAGCGATGGGACTCTCGATCCGCCTCGCCGGTTACAGCCGACGGCGCCGGTTCCGGCCTCCCGCGGGAACGAAGGCAGCGAAAAGGGGCCCGCCGGGAAGGTGCGGGCCGCAATCCCGGCCGTTAGACCACCACGTTGACCAGCCGCGGTGGGCGGACAACGACCTTCTTGGGTTCGGCGCCACGCAGGTGTTCTCTTACCCTGGCCGAGCCGAGGGCCAACCTCGTGGCCTCGTCATCGCCGATGTCGGCCGACACCTGGAAGCGGTCCCGTAGCTTGCCATTGACCTGGATCACCATGGTCACCTGGTCGACCTTGACGAGAGCCGGATCAGCCCGGGGCCACGACTGGTCATGGACGGTCGCGCCCTGGCCGTGCCGGATCTCCCAGAGTTCGGCCGTGATGTGAGGCGCCATCGGCGCAAGCAGCTTGAGGAGGGTGTCGATGGAAAAGTCCAGCGTCTTGCGGCACGCGCCCTCCTCGGTCTGTACATAGCGATACAGCTCGTTCACGAACTGCATCAAGGCGGCCACTGTCGTGTTGTAGGACCAGCGTTCGAAGTCGTCGGTGACGCGTGCGATTAGTCGGTGGGTTCGTTTTTCCATCTCAAGGTCGCCATCCTGGGGCGTCCGGTCGACGACCTTGGCCCGGTCGACGCTGCCCGTGCCAAGCCGCCACACCCGGCCCAGGAACCGGTGAACCCCTTCGATCATCTCGTCGGTCTGATCACTCCAGTCGAAATCATCGGTAGGCGGTCCGACAAATAGATGATAAAGACGCAGGGAATCTGCTCCGACCGTTTCAAAATACTTGGACGGAGCGATCAGATTCCCCTTCGACTTAGACATCTTGGTGCCGTCCATCCGGATCATGCCCTGGGTGAACAGGCGGCTGAACGGTTCCCGCAAGTCCTTGGGGGCAAGGCCCAGATCGGCCAGGGCGCGGGTGTAGAAGCGGGCATACAGCAGATGCAAAATGGCATGCTCGATTCCGCCGATGTACCGGTCCACCGGCATCCAGTGCTCGGCGGCCTCCTCGGTGAACGGCACATCCCGCTCCCAGGGATCGCAAAACCGCAGGAAGTACCACGACGAGTCGACGAAGGTGTCCATGGTGTCGGTCTCCCGCTCCGCCGGGCCACCGCACTTTGGACAGGTCGTGTGCAAGAAGCCCTCGTGGTACTTGAGGGGCGACTGGCCGGTGGGGCGGAACTCCACATCGTCGGGCGCCAGCACCGGGAGCTGGTCCTCGGGGACGGGGACCATCCCGTGATCGGGGCAGTACACGATCGGGATCGGGCACCCCCAGAACCGCTGCCGGCTCACCAGCCAATCACGTAGCCGGTAGTTCACCTTGCGCTCGCCGATGCCTTGTTCTTCCAGCCAATCGATGGCTCTCGCCTTGGCCGTCGCCACGTCGGGCGCGCCGGTCAACCATCCACTATTGATGCAAGGACCATCGCCCAGGTAGGCGTCACCCTGCCATCCCTCGGGCGGCTCGACCGTCCGGATGATGGGCAAGTTGTAGACCTTGGCGAAGTCCCAGTCCCGCTGGTCCTGGCCGGGGACGGCCATGATCGCCCCGGTGCCGTACGACATCAGCACGTAGTCGGCCAGGAAGATGGGAACCTCCGCCCCGTTGAAGGGATTGACGGCGTAGGCCCCTGTAAAGACGCCGCGCTTTTCCAGCGCGGTCTCGGTGGACTGGCGCTCAATCTCGGTCTCGCCCGTGACGCGCTCCGCAAAAGTCCGCACCCGGGCCCGGTGCTCATCAGTGGTGATCTCGTCGACCAGCGGATGCTCAGGGGCCAGGACAACGAAGGTCATGCCGAAGCTGGTGTCGGGCCGGGTGGTGAAGACCCGGATGGTCCTGCCCTCATGCCCCTGGACGGCCAGATCGAACTCGGCGCCCTCGCTCCGTCCGATCCAGTTGCGTTGCATGGTCTTGACCCTCTCCGGCCAATCCAGCTCGCCCAGGGCGGACAGCAGCTCCTCGGCATAGGCGGTGATGCGAAAGAACCACTGCTCGAGGTCTCTCTTCTCTACGACATCCCCGCTGCGCTCACAGGTGCCATCGGCCAATACCTGCTCATTGGCCAGGACGGTTTGACATCCGGGACACCAGTTGACCGGAGCCATCTTGCGATACGCCAGTCCCGCCTCGAGGAACCGTTCGAAAATGACCTGGTTCCACTTGATGTACTCGGGATCATGGCTGCGGATCTCACGCCGCCAGTCATAGACCGCGCCGAGCGCCCTCAGGCTGGACTTCAACTCATCGATGCGGGCATCGGAGAACACCCTCGGGTGGGTGCCGGTTTTGAGGGCCGCGTTCTCGGCCGGGAGGCCGAAGCTGTCGAAACCGAAGGGTGATAACACACCATGACCCTGCATGGTGCGGTGGCGGACGAGTAGATCGCCGAAGGTGTAGTTGCGGATATGCCCCTGGTGGGCGGGACCGCTCGGATAGGGGTACATGCACAGGACGTAGTACGGCGGCCGGGGATCGCTGTTGTCGATCTGATAGGTGCCCTCGTCAGCCCATCGCTCCTGCCACTTTCTCTCTATGGACTGCGGGTCGTAGGCCTCGCCCATAGCACCAGGGTAGAGGGCGTCCGCACGGCACCGGCCGAAATACCGGCCACGTCAGCCGACCGTGGACCCGACCGGAATTGAACCGGCGACCTTCACCATGCCATGGTGCTGCGCTACCGGACTGCGCTACGGGCCCGCGAAAACGACAGCCGCGAAGCCTATCAGCGTGACCTCAAGGCCAACCTCACGGCAAGGGCGAGAGGACCTGGGCTTCCGATGAGTCCTGCCACGACCACTGTTCGACGTCGGCCCAGAGCCGCTCCAGGTCGTAGAACTGACGGGCCTCGCCCAGGAACACGTGAACCACAAAGTCCCCGTAGTCCATTAACACCCAGCGAGCATCGTCCAGGCCCTCGATGCGCAGTGGCGCCGGCCCGCCCGCCAGTTTGACCCGCAGCTCGATCTCCTCGACGATGGTCCGAACCTGGCGGGGGTTGGCGCCGCTGGTGATCACGAACGCGTCGGTGATCACCAGGATGGGACCAACCGCCAGGATCAGCGGATCCTCCCCTTTTTTGGCTGAAGCCGCGCCGGCCGCGACGCTGCACCAGTGGCGGATATCGTCGATCGTCGGCCTGAGGGTCACTGGCGGTTCCCTGGGTTCATCGAGGTCCTCCAAGAGTGGTAACGGGGTTGTTGCTGTTCCCGGTGGTGTCGGGTCCGGTCCCGCTGCTCTCGTGCGACTGCTGCCATAGCACGAGGACGGTGATCGTCAACGCGATGACGAACACCAGGACGACCGTGGCTTGCTGGCGGGCCAGGCGCCGGCGCTGCTGGCGCCGCCGCTGGCGCTCACCGGTGCCCCGCTCGGGCAGCGCGATCACCTCGGGAGGCACCGGGGGAGCCGTCGTCATCTGTTGGTAGCGTACAGACCTCTGGACCGTAAGCAGTGCACAGCCGCTTCCGGAACGAGGTAGTCGAGAGGCCGTCCGTCTACTGCCCTCGCCCTCAAGTCGGTGCTGGAAATCTCGAGGTTGGGTACGACGACCTCCACCACCTGCCACCCGTGCCCATCGAGCCCTCGGGGCCGGCCCGCGCCCGGCCGGTTGACGACCACGAGGGTCGCCAGCCGCTGAATGGCCTCCCACCGGTCCCACCCCGCCAACTCGGCGGCGACGTCCCATCCGACGATCAGGAACAACTCCGCGTCAGGATGACGGGTCGACAGCTCCTCCAGGGTGTCGGCCGTGTAGGACACGCCGCCCCTGTCGACTTCCAGCCGCCCGGCCTCCAGCCCGGCCACGCCGCCGACCGCGGCCTCGACCATGGCGAAGCGATCCTCGGCCGAGCTCAGGACGCGCTGGCCGACCTTCTGCCAGGGGACGTTGGCCACCATGAGGATGACCCGATCGAGCCGGGCGGCGTGGCGAGCGTTCACGGCCGCAACCAGGTGGCCGACGTGGATCGGGTCGAACGTCCCGCCGAAGACTCCGATCCGCGGCCGCTCCCCGGGTCGGCCGGCCATCGCCGGATCACTCACTCCCCTGCCAGCCGCTCCACTACAGGAGCGAAGGCGGCGAGCTCGCCTTCGTGGACCACCCAGTAACTGAAGCCGTACTCCTCCCGCCGGGCCTGCAGCGTGTCGGAGATCTGCTCAGTTGTCCCGACCAGCACGAGTGGCACCTCGGCGGCCTGCTCGGCCGTCAAGCCGAACAGCGGCGCCAGATTGCGAAGGACCTCCTCCCGGTTCGGTATGACCTGCACCATGAAGGTCAGCACCTGGAACTCGAGTTGGGTCATACGGTCGCCGGCCGCCGCCTTCACCCACTCCACTCGTTCCCGGTACCGCTCCGGAAGGGCGGACGCGGCCGCCTCGGGACCGACGTAGCCGGCGGCGAGAGAGGGGTTGAATCCGATGATGTCGGCCTCCCGGGCGGCCACGCTCAACACCCGTTTGCCGCCGCCTCCGATGAGCACCGGCGGGCACTGCCCGCCCTGGGGCTGTGGCAGCCCCTGCGCTTTCGTCACGGTGTAATGGCGCCCGGAACGGGTAGAAGTCCCCTCGGCCCACAGGTCTTTCATGATGTGGAGCGCCTCCACCATCCGCTCGATGCGCACCCCGGGACTGTCGTAGGGAATGCCGCTCTCGTCGTAGTCCGAGCGCATCCAGCCGGCACCGATGCCGAACTCGACCCGGCCTTCGCTCAAGAGCGACAGCGTGGCGACTTCTTTAGCCAGCTCGATCGGGTGCCGGTAGTCGTTGTCGAAGACCAGCGATCCGACGCGAAGCGAGGTCGTGGCCTCTGCCGCGGCGGTGAGCGCGACAAGAGGACCCCATTGGTCACCGAAGTGATCCGGCAGGTACAGGGTCGAGTAGCCGAGGTCCTCGGTCTGGCGAGCCAATGCCCGCCACGCCTTTCCGTCGGGTGCCCCGGTCGCCTGGACCGCAAAGCGAAATGGCCGCATCGGGGCAGCGTAGGCCACCGTCGGAGAATGAATCTGCTTTGTGTTCTTGCTCCCCGCCCGCGACGCTGGTAGGCGTGGACCGCACGGACGCGACGTGGACCCCGAGTTCATGGCGGGATCTTCCCGCCGCCCAGCAGCCCGAGTGGCCCGACCTTTCATCGTTTGAAGCGGTTCAAAAATCGCTCTCCGTCCTCCCCCCGCTGGTCTTTGCCGGCGAGGCCCGGCGCCTCAAGAGCGCACTGGCTCAGGTCGCCGACGGTCGCGCCTTTCTGCTCCAGGCAGGGGATTGTGCGGAATCATTCGGGGATTTCAGCGCCGACGCCATCCGGGACAAGCTCAAGGTCATCCTCCAGATGGCCGTGGTCCTGACCTACGGGGCAGGCGTCCCGGTTATCAAGCTGGGCCGCATTGCCGGGCAGTTCGCCAAGCCCCGGTCCTCTCCGTTCGAGGTCGCGGGTGACGTCAAACTGCCGGCCTTCCGGGGGCATCTGGTCAACGATGACGCCCCGACGCCCCAAGCCCGCATTCCCGACGCGGGCCGGCTCCTGGCGGCGTATCACCAGTCGGCTTCAACCCTCAATCTGCTGCGAGCCTTCACCACCGGCGGCTTCGCCGATCTCTCCCAGGTTCATACCTGGAACCAGCAGTTCGTTGCGTCAAGCCGCGAAGGGCAGCGGTACGAGCGGGTCGCGGCCGAGATCGATCGCGCCCTCCGCTTCATGAGGGCCTGCGGGATCGACCTGACCGGCGAGGCAACGCTGCACCAGGTCGAGTTCTGGACCAGTCATGATGCGTTGATCCTGGAGTACGAGGAAGCACTCACCCGTAAGGATTCCCTGACCGGAGACTGGTACGACTGCTCGGCCCACCTGCTCTGGGTCGGCGAGCGGACCCGGCAACCGGGCGGGGCTCATCTGGCGTTCTTGTCAGGAGTTCACAACCCGCTCGCATGCAAGATCGGCCCGGGTGCGACGCCAGACGACGTGGTCGAGATCTGCCGCATCCTCGATCCCGACCGAACGCCGGGCCGGCTTACCCTGATCTCTCGAGTCGGCGCCGGCAAGGTGGCCGAGCAGCTGCCGCCCCTCCTGCGAGCCGTTCGGGAGGCGAGCCACCCCGTCGTCTGGGCCTGCGATCCCATGCATGGCAACACCTTCACCAGCCCGGGCGGACGAAAGACTCGGCATTTCGACCACGTCCTGGCCGAGATCTCGGAGTTCTTTCAGGTGTGCCGGGCGGAGGGGGTATGGCCCGGAGGCGTCCACGTCGAGCTCACAGGAGACAACGTGACCGAATGTCTCGGCGGGGCGGAAGAAATCCTCGAGGACCACCTTGACGCCCGGTACACCACCACCTGCGACCCCCGGCTCAACGCCCGCCAGTCCCTCGATCTCGCCTACCGGATCGCGGAGCTGCTCCGGGTCTGAGAGGACGGAAACCGACCGGGACGGGCGTTGACCTGCTCCTTTTTCCCTTTCTCTGATAGGAAACGTGGGCTGCGGTATTTGCCGCAAAAGTTGATCAACTAACTCGGGTTTGGTTGACTGGGCTGGTGGAGACTCGTCAGATCGATTCCGCCCTGGAAAGCGACATCGACAAGTTCGAACGGATGCTGGCGAAGTATCTCGCCGGCGAGGTGGAGGAGGACGTCTTCCGCATCTTCCGCCTCAACAACGGCATCTATGGCCAGCGGCAGGGCGGTCACAACCAGATGGTCAGGGTCAAGGTGCCGTACGGCTCCCTCTCGCCCGACCAGCTGGAGATGCTCGGCTCCATCGCCGAAACCTACAGCCGGGGGTGGGGACACATCACCACCCGGCAGAACATTCAGTTTCATTTCGTCGAGCTGAAGCGAGTCCCCGAGCTGATGCGTGACCTCGGCCGGGTGGGGCTGCATACAAGGGAGGCCTGCGGAGACACCGTCCGCAACGTGACCGGCTGCCACCTCGCCGGCGCTTGTCCGTTCGAGGTCCTCGACATCAGCCCGTGGGCGGAGGCGACCTACCGGCACCTGTTGCGACACCCGTACGCCCAGCGCTTGCCTCGCAAATTCAAGATCAACTTCTCGGGGTGCGCGACCGACTGCGGACAGGCCATGTTCAACGATGTCGGGGTGATCGCGGTCGGGCGGCCCCGCCAGGACGGAACGGTCGAGCCTGGCTTTCGCGTCTTTGTCGCGGGCGGCCTCGGCGCCAATCCGCACCCCGCACAGGCCCTCGAGGAGTTCACCTCCCGGGAGCAGTTGCTCGTCAGCATCGAGGCCGTTCTGCGGACGTTCGATCACTACGGCAACCGCGACAACAAGCTGCGGGCTCGCATGAAGTGGCTGGTCGACACCATGGGGATCGACGAGCTGCGGGCCCGTATCTTCAAGGAACGCAAGTCCCTGATCGCGTCCTCCACCGCGCCCGAGGGCATCCCGGCCATCGTCGAGGAGCGGGGCGACTCCCCTGCCGGCCTCGCCACGGGCACGACTCCGACCCCGGTCGGCACCCCGGTCACACTTCGTCTTGGCCCGGGCGACGGCTACCAGCGCTGGGAGACCGCCAACGTGGCGATCGGTGTCAGCAAGGGGAGCGTCTCCGCCTATGCCTTCGCCAAGCTGGGCGACATCACGTCGGATCAGTTCCGGGCGCTCGCGGCCATCCAGCGGGATCTGGAGGTCGAGATCCGGGTGACCAACCGGCAAAACGTGGTCTTCCGGGGCCTGGCGCCCGATCAGCTGCGCGTTCTTCACAACCGGCTGGACGCGATCGGGATGGCCGAGCCGGGGGCGGAGCTGGCCCGGGACGTCGTGGCCTGCCCGGGCGCCGATACCTGCAACCTCGCCGTGACCCAGAGCCGGGGTCTGGCCGACTCGATCGGGCAGGCACTGGAAGAGGCTGGCCTGGCCGACGTCGGAGGAATCCGGGTCAACATCTCGGGCTGCACCAACTCCTGCGGTCAGCACCACATCTCCGACATCGGGTTCTGTGGCGCCGAGCGGCGAGCTCATGGTCAGTCGGCGCCTGGATATCAGATGCTCCTCGGTGGCCACGTCGGCCACACCCAGGTCGAGTTCGGGCAAAAGGCGCTCAGGCTGCCGGCCAAGGCGGTGCCCGAGGCAACCGTGAGGGTCGTCGCCCGATTTGCGGGTGAGCGCGAAGCGGGGGAGACATTCGTCCACTGGCTCAGCCGGGTCGGAGGTCCCGCCACGCTCGGGGCGGAACTAAAGGACCTCGATGTCTGGCCGACCCCTCAGGATCGACCGGATTACTACGTCGACTATGGCGAGACCGGTCCGTACGCCGCAGATGTCGGTCAGGGGGAGTGCGCCGGTACCTAATCGGTAAATCCCGTTCTGTCGCCCTACCAATCAGGAAGGTTCTCCCCGCTCATGACCCTGCTTCCCACGTACGACCCGACCGACCACGAGCTCCTCGAGCTCGCGGAGCGGTTCGAGCAGGAGCCAGCCAGTGGGATCATTCGCTGGGCGGTGGACTCGTTCCATCCGCACCTGTGCCTGTCGGCGTCCATGACGGATGCGGTGTTGATCGATCTGGCCGTCCGGCTGGAGCCTTCCATCGAGGTCGTGTTCATCGACACCGGATACCACTTCCCGGAAACGCTGGAAACGGTCGAGGTGGTTCGCCGCCGGTACGGCCTCAATCTCAAGGTGATGACCGCTTTGCCCCAGGAGGAGGAGCTGTGGAAGGTCGACCCCGAGAACTGCTGCTCGGCCATTAAGACCGGTCAGCTCGACCGGGCCCTTACTGGCAGGCAAGCATGGATGAGCGGCTTGAGGAGAGTCGAGGCACCCACCCGGTCATCCTCGCCTGTCGTGCATCGCGACATCCGGGGACTCATCAAGATCAACCCGATCGCCAACTGGTCCGATCTCGATGTGGCCAACTACATCAAGGACCACGACGTCCCGGTTAACCCTCTGGTCGAACAGGGCTACCTCTCCATCGGGTGCTGGCCCTGCACCCGGCCGGTGAGGGAGGGAGAGGACCCACGCTCCGGCCGGTGGGCCGGACTCGACAAGACGGAGTGCGGTCTCCACCTTTAACCGGATGTGCCCGAGTTGACCGACTCCACGCCGGGCGTCTTGTCACACCTCCGGGCAGCTTCTAACCTGCACCCGGGTTGGGGCTGCACCATCCGACATTCATCGCGGGCATGACTCCTTCGGACACCACCACCGCTCGAAGACTCGTCGTAACTGCCGTCGCCGTCCTCGCAGTCGTTGTCGCGGGGGCGGTGCCGGTCGCAGCCCAGACCGGCACGACGACAACGTCGCCGACGTCGACGACATCGACGACCTCTACCAGCACGTCCACAACCACACTGCCGCCCCCGCCACCACCGCCGCCCACATCGACGACAACCCCGACCAACCCACCCCCGACGCCAACGACGACCACGACCGCCCCCTCGACCACGACCAGCAGCTCGTCGACGACGACGTCCACCACCGCGCCCAGCACCACGACCACCACGATCAGCCCCGCCCAGCTGGCCGCGCTGCTCAACTCCCTCAACGGCGACCTGGCTAAGACCAGCGCCATCAACTCCTTCATACAGGCCAAAGCGGCGGCTGCGGCGGCGGTGGCCGCCGCTCAGGCCGGCCAGCCCGCCCCGGTTCCCGCAGCCGCTGCCGCCGACCCTGCGCTGCTCAGGGTTGCGGCGGA
>JBPYFF010000096.1:0-35880 GCA_051984455.1 Acidimicrobiales bacterium
TGGGTACCCCCACCCACCAGCAGGTGCAGGGGTTCCTCAACACCGAGAAGATACCCGACCTGTTCGTTGCCTCCGGATGCGTGTGCTGGAACGATACCGCCAGGTACCCGTACACGACTGGCTACCAGACCAACTACGCGATCGAGGGCCGCATCCTGGGCAACTACATCAACAACAACTTCAAGGGCCAGAAGGTCGGCTACCTGCTGCAGAACGACGACGTGGGTCAAGGCGGCGAGGCCGGCCTCGACAAGGAGATCCCGCCGTCGGAGGTCACCAAAGAGAAGTACGACGTGACCAGCCTGACCGGCCCCCTGACCAACGAGATGTCGGCCCTGCAGGCCGCGGGAGTCAAGGTCGTGGTGCTGTTCTCGATCCCGGACGCCACCGCGCTGGCCCTGCTGGCGGCCGCTCAGCTCGGCTACCACCCCCAGTACGTCGCGTCGAGCATCAACGCTGACAGGGGCACCCTGGCCGGGCTTCTTTCCAGCTTCTCCAAGGGCGCGGCCGGAGGATCGCTCTTGAACGGCTTCCTCACCGCCGGCTACGTGCCCAGCTCGAGCACCACGTCGAACCCGTGGATCCAGCTGTTCAAGAAGATCCACGACCAGTACGACACTTCCAACCCGTTCGACAACAACGCCGTGTACGGGATGTCGGTCGGCTACACCTTCTACCAGTTGCTGCAAAAGAACGGGAAGAACCTGACCCGCTCGAGCCTTATTAACGCCCTCAATGGCGCCACTTTCTCTGGGCCGGGCCTTCTGCCCCTGACCTTCACGTCCACGGACCACCGGGGCTATGAGGGCGAGCAGATGGCCAGGTTCGACAGCTCGGGTGGTGTGACCGGCTTCGGACCGGTGTACAAGACGCTCGAGACCGGCCCCATCACCACGTACACGGGCGGCCAGCCGAACCCCCCTTCCGGCTTTTAGCCGTTCGCGGTTCCAGCCCGGGCCACGCCCGGGCCGGGCCGGCCTTCCTCCGGGTGATCAGCCGAGCCGGCGCCGGAGCGCTTCGAGTTCCTCCCGCAGCGCAGGCGGCAACCGGTCACCAAAGATGGCGAAGTGTTCCTCGATGAGGGGCACCTCACCCCGCCAGTCCCCGGCGTTGACACGTAGCACGTTGGCCATGTCAGCCGGCGTAACCTTTAGCCCCTCGATCGGAATGGCGTCGGCCGCGGGGACGAGACCAATCGGCGTCTCGACCGCGCCCCCCGTGCCGGCACATCGCCGGAAGACCCATTCCAGCACGCGGCTGTTCTCGCCGAAGCCGGGCCACAACCACCGGCCGTCGGCATCCTTGCGGAACCAGTTGACGTAGAACATCTTGGGCAACTTCTCCGGGTCGGTCATCTGTTCGATCGACAACCAGTGCCCGAAGTAGTCAGCCATGTTGTAGCCGCAGAAGGGCAACATGGCGAAGGGGTCGCGCCGGAGTTTGCCCACCGCTCCTGCGGCTGCCGCTGTCGTCTCCGACGCCATGATGGAGCCGAGAAAGACGCCGTGGCGCCAGTTGAACGCTTCGGTGATGAGCGGAACGACCGACGACCGGCGCCCCCCAAAGAGGATGGCTGAGATCGGGACACCTGCCGGGTCCTCCCATTCGGGCGCGATGGCCGGGTCCTGGGCGGCCGGAGCGGTGAACCTGGCGTTGGGATGGGCGGCCGGCGTCCCCGACCGCGGGGTCCAGTCGTGGCGCTTCCAGTCCGTCAGGTGGGGAGGCGGCGTTTCGGTCATGCCCTCCCACCAGACGTCGCGCTCGTCGGTCAGCGCGGTGTTGGTGAAAATGCAGTTGCCGTCGAGGGTCAGCATGGCGTTGGGGTTGGTCTTCGAGCTGGTGCCGGGCGCGACGCCGAAGAAGCCGGCCTCGGGGTTGATGGCGTACAGCCGCCCATCGGTGCCGAACTTCATCCAGCAGATGTCATCGCCGACCGTCTCGACCTTCCAGCCGGGCAGGGTCGGCACCAGCATGGCCAGGTTGGTCTTCCCGCATGCGGAAGGAAACGCGCCGGTGATGTAGCGGGTCTCCCCCTCGGGGGACGTCAGCTTGACAATGAGCATGTGCTCGGCCAGCCAGCCATCGTCCCGAGCCATGACGGACGCGATCCGCAGTGCGAAGCACTTCTTGCCGAGCAGGGCATTGCCTCCGTAACCCGAGCCGAACGACCAGATCTCCCGCGTCTCGGGGAAATGCACGATGTACTTGTTCTCGGCGTTACACGGCCAAGGCACGTCGGCCTCGCCGGGCCCAAGCGGGGCGCCGAGCGAGTGGACACAGGGTACGAACTCCCCGTCGGTGCCCAGCACTTCCAGCACGCCCCGACCCATGCGGGTCATGATCCGCATGCTGGCGGCCACATACGGTGAGTCGGTCAGTTGAACGCCGATGTGAGCGATGGGTGACCCGAGCGGTCCCATGGAGAATGGCACCACGTACATGGTCCGGCCCGCCATGGAACCCTTGAACAACGTCCTGAGGGTCGCCTTCATCTCCGCCGGGTCGCGCCAGTTGTTGGTCGGCCCGGCGTCCTCTGAACGGGCGGAGCAGATGAACGTTCGATCCTCGACCCTGGCCACGTCGGCGGGGTCCGAGGTCGCCCAGTAGCTATTCGGGCGCTTGGCGTCCGACAGCCGGGTGAACGTCCCGGCGTCCACCAGCAACTGGCATAGCCGGTCGTACTCGTCGGCCGAGCCGTCGCACCACACGACCCTGTCCGGGGTCAACAGCGCGGCCCAATCCTCGACCCACTCGATCAGCCTGGCGTGGCTTGTTGGGGCTGTGGTCGTCACCAGTTTGCACCTCTCCTTCGAGGTTGGCTTGTCCTCCTGCGACAGGCGGCCCCCCAGCTCGGACCTTCCCGAGCCCGGCCTCATGCCGGCGACGGCGGCTCCGCCGGTGAGGCCATGTCGACCTCCGAGCCGAGCCGCAGTCGAGTAGCACAGCCCGCGTCATCGAGCTCGAACACGACGCGTTGACCCTGGCGCAGCATCCGGAAGATCGAACCGACAAGGGCATCGGTGGACAGGTCGTACTCGGTCAGGTCCGTGTCCCGCACGAGAACGCCCAGACCGGTTGCCGGGTCGTACGACTTGACGACGCCCTGCATGCGGTTGCTGTTCTCCTCCTTCGATGTGACCTGCCTACTCTCCCCATAGTGGACGTTAGTGGAGCCTTTCCGTGACCGGCGAGTTCGCGGCCATCGAGCGGCTGCGTCAACTGTTGCCGGGAGCAGGCCCGGGCTCGGTCGGGATCGGCGACGACGCGGCCGCCATTCCCCGCCCGGCCGGCGGCTGGCTGTTGCTCACGATCGACACGGTCGTGGCCGGCGTCCATGCCGATTTGAGCTTGAGCGGCCCGGACGATCTGGGCTGGAAGGCGGTCGCCGTCAACGTCAGCGACATCGCAGCAATGGGAGGGCGGCCAGAGTACGGCTTGCTGTCGGTGGCGGGTCCCCCCGGCACCGACCTGGATCTGGTCGGACGGGGTGTGGCGGAAGCAGCCCGCCGCTACGGATGCGCCGTCGTCGGCGGCGATCTGGTCAACGCCGACGGCATTGTCATCACCGTCGCCCTGGCCGGGGCATGCGACGGCGCCCCCGTGCTCCGCTCCGGCGCTCGCCCCGGCGACGGTATATGGGTGACGGGGCGCCTCGGTCTTTCTGCGGCCGGGCTTCGACTGTTGAAGGAGTCCGGGATCACCGCCGGCCCCGCGGTCGACGCCCACCGGCGGCCCAAACCCTCCGTCCAGGCGGGGCTGGCCGCCCGCGCGGCCGGCGCCACTTCCATGATCGATGTGTCCGATGGGCTGCTGGCCGACCTCGGCCACCTGGCCGACGCCTCCGGCGTCGGCTTCGCCATCGAGGGCGTGCCCGCCGGCGATGGCGCCACGCGGGAGGAGGCACTGACCGGCGGAGAGGACTACGTGCTGGTCTTCACCGTGCCAGATGGGGCTGACGTCGACGAAGCCTTCGCCCCGTTGCCCTCCCCGTACCGGCTCGGCCGGTGCACGGAGGATGGCAGCGAGCGCACGGTCGACGGGCGCGGGGCGCCGGCGGCCGGCGGCTGGGAACACACCTGGAGGGCGTCGCCGGCATGACCACCAGGCCTCCCGCACGGCCGGTCGCCCTGACGATTGCCGGCTCCGACTCGAGCGGAGGCGCCGGGATCTCGGCCGACCTGAAGACCTTTGCGGCCCTGGGCGTTTGGGGGACGACTGCCGTCACCGCAGTGACCGCACAGAACACCCGGGGGGTCAAGGCGTCTCTCCTCCTGCCGCCCTGGTTGGTCGCGGCCCAGATCGACGCGGTCGCGGTCGATGTGCAGGTGCACGCGGCCAAGACCGGGATGCTCGGGTCGGCCGAGATCATCGGTGCCGTCGCCCGCGCTTTTTTGGCCAGCGGGATTCCCCGCCTTGTGGTCGACCCGGTGGTGATGGCCACGCAGGGCGATCGCCTGCTCGACGCTGACGCGCTGACACCGCTGCGAAAACAGCTGCTCCCGCTGGCGACGGTCGTCACGCCCAACCTGGCCGAGGCGGCCGCCTTGACGGGTCTGGACGTGGCAGACCGTGGCGGCATGGTCGCCGCGGCCGAAGCCCTTCACCGCCTCGGCGCGTCGGTCGTCCTGCTCACCGGCGGCCATCTTCCCGACCGGGCCTGGTCGCCCGACCTGATCTGGACGGCCGGCGGACCCGTGTGGCTGGAAGCCGATCGCGTCGAGACCGTCCACACTCATGGCACCGGCTGTGTTCTGTCCGCGGCCGTCACGGCCGAGCTGGCCCGGGGGCGGGACCCGGTCGAGGCGTGCCAGCTGGGCAAGCGGTTCGTGACCGGTGCCATCCGGGCCGGCTTCCCGCTGGGCGCCGGCCCCGGGCCAATCGATCCCGGCTTTCCCGGTTGGCCTCGGGCTGGCGGCGGGGGACGCGGCGACCGCGGGGGATTTTGATGTTCGCTGGCGATCTTGAGTTCAAAATTGCCAAAAAAGCGCGTTGCCAAAAAAGCGCGCTTTTGCACCAAAGATCGCCAGTAAACACGAGAACCGGCTGGCGCCTGGCCCGATCCGGCCGGGTCGGTGCACCTTTTTTGCCCCTCCTGGACGAACCGCTCAAGCCGGGCGCCGGACTGGCCGACAACAAGCGCCAGGACCCATGCATGGTTACTGTCGCCCAGTTTGACCAGCCTCACTGGAGGGGGCGGGCACCCATCGCTGTGAAGTCGACCGCGACGGGGCGTTGGCGCACGTCGTTGGGGCGGTGAGGGCGGTGAGGGGGCGGTGACGAGCCCGATGGTCGACGCCGAGGCCGGCCAGGTGTTCAGCGACTTGCTCTTCCTCGCGGCCATGTCCTGCCAGGCGGCCATGGCGATGATTTCGGTCGCGCAACCGGACGGGTCGTGGAGCACGTTGACCTATGGGGTCGACCGGAGGGAACCCCTCTGCGATGCCGAGCTGTTCGCTGCCGTTGCCGCAGGCTCAGACCCGGTCGAAGTGACCGACGCGGGCGCCGATCCCCGCCTGGCCACCAGCGTGCTTACTGCACCGCTCGGAGTGCGTCACTTCTACGGCATCCCGCTGCGTAGTCCCGACCAGGCGTCGGTCGGTGTGCTGTGTGTGCTCGACCGCAGGGCGAGAGAGCTGGGCAAGCGGGAGCAGCAGGCCGTGGCCGCGGTCGGTCGGCAGCTCACCGGCCAGCTGGTGCTGTGGCGCCGGCCCCGCAGGTCGCCGTGGCCGGTCGAGGACGTCGACGGCCGGAATGGATGGCGTCCGCCCGGCGCCCGCGGCGTCGCCAGCACCGTCAGCGCCGACGGCGTTGCCGGCACCGCCAGCGCCGGCGCGGCCGGTTCTGCCTTCTCCGGCTCGCCGCCTGCCCGCCACGACCAGCCCCTGCTTCGCAGCCATGAAGTCGCCCTCCTGTTCGACGTGACGGGGCGGACCGTCGTCAACTGGGCATCATCCAGGAAGCTGGCATCGCTGCGTACGGCCGGCGGACACCTGCGATTTCGGAGCGAGGATGTCCTGGCCCTCCTCGCAGCCCAGTCTCCTCGCTCCGGCGACGAACTCTTCCCTTCGGGGGGCTAACTCCTCGCAGGTCCAAGCCCGGCGGAGCGTTGCTTTAGTGGGAGACCTTGGTGATTTTGCCCGCCCGGATGCACGACGTGCAGACTCGCAAGCGCCGGGGGGTGCCGTCGACGAGGACCCGGATCCGCTGGATATTGGGGTTCCACCGGCGCTTGGTCCGCCGATGGGAATGGCTGATGCTCATGCCGAACGAGGGATGCTTCCCGCACACCTCACAAACCGCTGCCATGGAAACGCACCTCTCGTCAGGCGCGCCCACGCGCCCGTGAACTGCAGGGACAGGGGTAAACGTTACCATCGCTCCGTATGCGGACGCTCGAGCGGCTGACGCCGTCTGACCTGGCGTCGGTCGTGGTCACCTACCGCGACGCCCTCCGCGGCCACCAGGAGGCGATCAACCGCCTCAACGTCTATCCGGTACCAGACGGCGACACCGGCACCAACATGGCTCTTACCGTCGAGGCTGCCGTCGCCGAGCTCGCCGAGCTCGACGGAGACGGGACCGATCTCCCGGCGGTATGCCAGGCGATCACCCATGGCTCGTTGATGGGGGCGCGGGGCAACTCTGGCGTCATCCTGTCCCAGATCCTCCGGGGCCTTGCCGATGCGTTCGCCCATGACCCGAACGGTGATTCCATGACCGTCGCCGAGGGGCTCAACCGGGCGACCACGGGGGCCTACGGGGCGGTCATGCGGCCGGTGGAAGGAACCATCCTCTCCGTCGTGCGAGCCGCCGCCGATGCCGCCGCCGGCGTCGGGTCTGGCCCGGTGGCCAGCTTGACCAGCGTTCTCGACAACTGCCATGACGCCGCGGCCGACGCCCTGCGACGCACTCCCGACCAGCTGCCGGTCCTCAAGCAATCCGGCGTCGTTGACGCGGGCGGCGCGGGCTTCGTGTTGCTGCTCGACGCCTTCCTGCACGTGGTCGCGGACCGGCCGCTGCCCGAACCGGCCACGCCGGCTCCAGCCGTTTTCGCGCCTGGACAGATGGACGCCGCCGGCGACGCGAGCGACGTCGGCGACCTGCGGTACGAAGTGATGTACTTCCTCGAGGCGCCCGACGAGACGATTCCCGCCTTCCGGGACGTGTGGGCGGGAATCGGCGACTCGATCGTGGTTGTCGGCGGCGACGGCATCTGGAACTGCCACATCCACACCGATGACGTCGGTGGTGCCATAGAGGCAGCACTCGACGTTGGGCGGCCCCGGCAGATCCGGGTGGCCGATCTGCTGGAACAGGTAGAAGAGGAGCGCTGGGTGCGCGAGGCGGGGGTGACCCCGGAGGTGCCGCCAGCCTTCGAGCCGGTCGCCTGCGCGGTCGTGGCAGTGGGGATGGGGGAGGGCATCGGCCGCATCTTTCATTCCCTTGGCGTCCACCAGCTGGTTGCCGGCGGTCAGTCCATGAATCCCTCGACGGTCCAACTGCTCGACGCCATTGACGCCGCCCCGGCCAACCAGGTCGTCGTCCTTCCCAACAACAGCAATATCGTTCCGGTGGCGGAACAGGCAGCCAGCGTGTCGGCCAAGACGGTTCGGGTTGTGCCCACGCGAGGCATAGCGGAAGGCTTCGCTGCCTTGCTCGAATACGACCCTGCGTCTGGTGCCGACGACAACGCCACGACGATGGAGGAGGCGGCCGCCCGGGTGGTCTCGGCCGAGATCCCCCGGGCCGTGCGCACCAGCGTCCGGGAAACGGGCGTCATCCATGAGGGCGACTATCTGGGGCTCTCCCGGTCGGGCCTCGAAGTGGTGGCCCGGTCGCTGGTCGAGGCCGGCCAGGACCTCCTGGCCAAGCTGGTGGACGACGGGCATGAAATCGTCACCATCATCGAAGGCGACGGCGCGACCAAGGCAGACACTCGCTGCCTCACCGACTGGCTGCAGGAGCACCGCCCGGGGGTCACACCTGAGGTCCACCATGGCGGCCAACCGCTCTACCCTTACCTGTTTTCGATCGAGTGACCGGGCGATCCCTAGCCTCCCTCGGCCGGCTGGACGTGGGGTGCCTTCGGGGAGTTGGCGCCAAGAAGCGGACTGCGCTTTCCGATGCGGGGATCGAGACGATCCTCGACCTCCTGACCCACTATCCCCGGCGCTACCTCGATCGCACTGCCCAGGCTTCCATCGGCGACCTCCGTGACGGCGAGCAGGCCACGGTCGTCGCCACCGTCAAACGGGTGACGACCCGCCGAACCCGTCAGAGGCGGAGCCTGGTGTCGGTGGACGTGTTCGACGGATCGAGCTACCTCCGCTGCACATTTTTCAATCAGCCGTGGCGGGCCACCCAGCTCGAGGCCGGGAGCGACGTCGTCCTGTTCGGCAAACTCGAGCGGTATCGCGGCGTCCGGCAGATGACGAATCCCGTCGTGGATCTGGTCGGCAACCGCACCGGCCGGATCGTCAGCGTCTACCCACAATCCGAGAAGGCCGGGCTCAGCACGTGGGAGCTGGCCGGCTGGATCGAGGAGGCGTTGCGCCGGTCAGGCGAGCTGGCCGATCCGGTCCCGGCCGAATGGCGTGACCGGCTTGAGCTGGCGGGGCGCACCTGGTCGATGGGCCAGATTCACGCGCCCGATTCGCTCGCAGCCGCGGGCGTCGCCAGAAGACGCCTGGCCTTCGACGAGTTGCTTCGCCTCCAGCTCATCCTGGTGATGCGGAAACGGGCGACCGAGCGCGGGGCGAGGGGCATCCGTCACCAGATCGACGGGCACCTCGTGGCCGGCTTCCGCCAGGCCCTCCCTTTCCCTCTTACTGCCGCCCAGGAGCGGGCCATTGTTGAGGTGCAGGGTGACCTGGCCGGGCCGCATCCCATGCACCGGCTGCTGCAAGGTGACGTCGGGGCGGGAAAGACGATCGTCGCCGTGGCCACCCTGCTGACCGGGATCCAGGGTGGGTACCAGGGTGCGCTCATGGCCCCCACGGAGGTCCTCGCCGAACAGCACCATCTGAGCGTTCGCGGCTTGCTGGAAGGGCTCACCGTGCGGGATGAGGGCACCCTTTTGGGCGAGCGGCCTCTTGCGGTCCAGCTGCTGACCAACCGGACCGCGGCGGCCGAGCGGGCCCGACTGCGAGCCGGCCTGGCGAGCGGTTCGGTCGATCTGTTGATCGGGACCCACGCCTTGCTGACAGAGGACGTCGGCTTCCGTGCCCTCGGCGTTGTCGTCATCGACGAACAGCATCGGTTCGGGGTGGAGCAACGGGCCGCGTTGCGGGCCAAGGGGGACGACCTCGCCATCCCGGACGTGCTGGTCATGACGGCGACTCCCATTCCTCGCACCGCAGCCATGACGGTGTACGGCGACCTGGATCTGACGGTGCTCGACGACCTCCCGCCCGGACGGACGCCTATCACGACCCTGTGGGCCCGCGGCCCAATCGAGGAGGTGGCCGCATGGGACCGGGTCAGGCAGGAGGTGGCCGCGGGGCGCCAGGCCTACGTGGTCTGCCCTCTTGTAGAGGAGTCGGAGCGCGTCGAGGCCCGCTCCGCCATCGACGAGTACGAACGACTGCGGACCGAGGTGTTCGGCGGGCTCAACGTCGGCCTGATCCACGGCCAGCTGCCCGAGCGGGAGAAGGAGGCGGTGATGTCCGACTTCCGGCGAGGCGCCGTCGATGTGCTGGTCGCGACCACGGTGATCGAGGTGGGTGTCGACGTCCCCAACGCCACGGTGATGGTTATCGAAGACGCCGACCGATTCGGCATCGCCCAGCTGCATCAGCTCCGGGGCCGGGTCGGGCGAGGAGCAGCGTCGTCGTGGTGCTACCTGCTGGGTGAGCCGTCCACCCCTGAAGCCGAGAAGCGGCTCAGAGCGCTGGAGCGCACGACCGATGGCTTCGAGCTGGCCGAAGAGGACCTCGAGTTGCGGGGCGAGGGCACCATCCTCGGGACACGCCAGAAGGGTGTGACCGATCTCAAGCTCGCGTCCCTGCGTCGAGACAAAGACCTTGTCGCCCAGGCTCGAGAGGTTGCCTTCGCGCTGGTCGACGCCGATCCCCAACTCGCCGCCCATCCGGATCTGGCCGGGGAGATCCGGGCCCTGGTGGACGACGACGACCGCGAGTTCCTGTTTAAGAGCTGAACGCTTCGTTGAGCGCCTCCGCCGCTTCCCTGACGGCCTCCCGCCCGGAGTCGATCACGCCGGTCATTCCGAAAAAGCCATGGATCATGCCGTCGTAGCGGGAGGCCGTGACCGGGACGCCGGCCCGCTCCAGCCGGGCGGCGTAGGCCTCGCCTTCATCGCGCAGGGGGTCGAACTCGGCCGTGATGACCAGCGTCGGTGGTAGGGAGTTCAGGTCGCCGGCGTAGAGGGGTGAGGCGGCCGGATCACGAGGATCGGTGCCCGACGGCAGGTAGTGGTCGATAAACCAGTGCATGGCCGATGCGGTGAGCAGGTAGCCCTCACCGTTTTCCTTCACTGACGGGTAGCTCATGAGGCAGTCGGTCACGGGATAGACGAGAAGCTGGAACTTGAACTCGGGGCCGCCGCGGTCCCTCGCCAGGAGAGCGGTGACGGCGGCCAGGTTGCCTCCGGCGCTGTCCCCGCCGATGGCCACCCGAGCCGGGTCGGCGCCCAGCTGGGCCGCGTGGCCGGCCAGCCAGCCGGCCGCGGCGAGGCCGGCCTCGGGGGCAGCCGGGAAGGGATGCTCCGGCGCCAACGGATAGTCGACGCTGGCGACAATGGCGCCGGTCTGGACGGCCAGGTCGCGCGCCGTCGGATCTGCGCTCTCCAGGTCGCCGATGACCCACCCTCCGCCGTGAAGCCAGACGAGCAGCGGGCAGGGGGTGGCGGAAGCGCCGCTCGGCCGGTACAGCCGGACGCGGATGTCCCCCCGGGGGGTCGACATGGTGATGAGCTCGGTCTCCACCCCTTGTGGGACGGTGGCAGTCAGCTGGGCGAGGGTCGACATCATCGCCCGGGCGTCGGCGAGCGACATCTCCTCAATCGCCGGGCCGCCCGCGGCCGCCAGCTGATCGAGCAGGACCCGGACTTGAGGGTGGAGCGGCATGTGAGCCTCCCGTTGGGGGCAGCGTCGGCGACGAACGTAGTCTCCGGGGCCGATGCGACGCACAGACGACTCGGCTGCCTACGCCGGCAACTGGCGGGCGGTGCTGACGTTCGACGCCATCCTCGGCGTGGTGACCTCCGGAGCGGGGCTCGTCATCGCTCTCGCCGTGTCGGCGGTCGTGGGCATCCTGGTTGTGGCCGTGGGGGCCGCCTACACCGCCCTGGTGGGTGCCCGGGCCCGGCGATGGGCCCGGCTGCGGCGGGAAGCGGGGTTGTAGCTCCGCCGGCCGCTCCCGGCAGCACCGCTTCCGAAAGGCCCCGGCGACTCCAGCATCCGGCATGGCTCCGATACGTTCGACGGCGATGGCAGCGCTGCGGGTCGTCGGGGGCGAGGCCAGGGGCCGGGCGCTGCGGGCGCCGCGGGGACGGGGCACCCGTCCAACGAGCGACCGCGTCCGGGAGGCCATGTTCGACGTCCTCGCCAGCATGGCTGCGCTCGACGGGGCGGTGGTGGCCGATCTGTTCGCGGGAAGTGGGGCCCTGGGGATTGAATCCCTCTCGCGAGGCGCGGCCGACGTGTGGTTCGTGGACCACGACAAGGGAGCGGTCGAAGCCATTCGGGCCAACCTGCTGGCGACCGGCTTCGAAGACCGGGGCCACGTCGTCCGATCCGACGTTCTCCGCTGGCTCCAGCACCCGCCCCCTCTCGAGCTGGTCCTGTGTGATCCCCCGTACGGCTACGAGCACTGGCCTTCACTCTTAGGGGCGTTGACCAGGGTGAGCGGACTCGTCCTCACGGAGACGGGCAACCACCTGGACCCCGGGCCGGGCTGGGAAGTTCTCAAGGTCAAGCGGTACGGCGGTACCGTGGTGACGGTCGCTCGACCGGTGGATGAAGCCGCCCGAGAAGCCGACCGGAAAGGTGACACGTGAGGACCGCCCTCTTCCCGGGCACGTTCGACCCGTTCCACAACGGCCATCTGGAGATCGTCGAGACAGCGGCCAAGTTGTTCGACCATCTCGTCGTTGCTCCGATGCGGAACCCCCAAAAGGGCGAGCCGCTCTTCACACTCGACGAACGCCGCGAGATGATCGCCGAATCGGTCGCGCATCTTCCCAACGTGTCGCTTGACTCGTTCTCGAGCCTGGTGGTGGACCTGGCCCGGCGGCTCGGCGTGGACGTGATCGTGAAGGGCCTCCGCGTCGCCTCTGACGCCGAATCCGAGTTGATGCAGGCTCAGATGAACAAGGCAGTGTCGGGGATCGAGACCCTGCTCATCCCGTGCTCATCGGACTACTCCTTCATTGCGTCCAAGTTCGTGCGTGAGTTCGCCCGCTTCGGTGGCGCCGACCGGATCGGGACCATGGTGCCCGGCCCGGTGTTCACCAAGCTGAAGGAAAAGTTCGCGCCATGAGCACCGATGGCCGGACGGAGGCGCCCGATACCGAGGCGCTGCTCAGACGGGTCATCGACATCTTGAACGGTTGCCGGACGCTGCCGCTGTCCTCGTCGGTGAGACTGGACAACCGCGATGAGGTCATCGAGCTGCTCGAGGAGGCCAGCCAGCGACTACCCGATGAGCTCAAGCAGGCCCGGTGGCTCCTTCGGGAGCGCACGGAGTTCCTCGAGAAGCGACAGCGTGAGGCGGACGACATTCTGGAGGCGGCACGGGTGCGGGCCGAGGGCATGGTGCAAAGGACCGAGATCGTCCGGGAGTCCGAACACGCCGCCCGACGCACCGTCGACGATGCCCGTGACGAAGCTCGACGGTTGCGTCACGAGGCCGAGGACTACTGCGATCAGAAGCTGGCGGCATTCGAGATCGTCCTGGAGAGGACGATAAAGACAGTGCAGGCGGGGCGAGAAAAGCTCTCGGTCATTCCACCCCCACCGGCGGATGGGCCGGAGGCCAGGGTCGCGGGGGTGGAGGCGGGCGACAACACGCTGGCAACCGAGGACAGCTTTTTCGATCAGGATCGCCGTTGAAGGTGGTGAGCGTCATGACCCGTTCTCCCTTCCTGGTCAATGTGGCCACGTTCCGGCGATGGACCGGCGCGCGGCGTCATGAGTGCCGCCGAGGCTCGATTGCGGGACTCGAGATCACCGCGAGCCGCGTCCCGCCCGGCGGGATGGTCGAGGTCGACGTTGTCCTTGATGCAACCGATGGCGGAATCGCGGTGGGTGGCACCGTGGCCGCTCCCTGGGTGGGTGAATGCCGGCGTTGCCTGGGCGAGGTGACGGGGGAGCTCAAAGTCGAGGTCCACGAGCTCTACCAGGCCCACCACCGGGCCGATCCCGCGCCGGAGGACGAGCAAGAGAGCTACCTGCTCACCGGAGACGTGCTCGACCTCGAGCCCTTGGCCCGAGACGCCGTGCTGCTCAGCCTGCCCCTCGCGCCGCTGTGCCGGCCGGAGTGCGCGGGCCTGTGCCCCACGTGCGGCGCCGACCTCAATGCCGGGTCCTGTGGCTGCCCGCCGGCCATGGCCGATCCTCGCTGGGCGGGGCTCGAAGTCCTGCGGGGTCGGGACTTGTCGTAGAGTGATCCGGCCGGCGCCGCCCTCCGGCGGTCCACCCCTCCGGGAGAAAGAGTCTGCTCTGCCATGGCGGTACCGAAGAAGAAGACCTCAAAAGCTAAGAGCCGCAGTCGCCGGGCGAGTGCCTGGCGGCTGTCGGAGCCATCGCGGAGCGTCTGTCCCCAGTGCCGGCATGTCAAGCAGCCCCACGTCGTCTGTCCGAACTGCGGGTGGTACGGCGGGCGGCAGGCCATCGACGTCAGCTGACGGGTGACGCCCGCCGCCGCCTCCCGCCCGGCTGCGACCGGAGCCCGAGCCGACATGCTCCCCGTCGCCCTGGACGCCATGGGCGGCGACCGGGCTCCGGACGAGATCATTGCCGGAGCTCGCCAGGCGGCCGACCTTGGCATCCCGGTCCTGCTCGTCGGCGACCCTGACCGGCTCGGTGATTCGGGCGGTCTCCCGGTGCAGGCCGCGGGCGAGGTGATCGCCATGGACGAGGACCCGGGTCAGGGGGTGAGAAAGAAAAAGGATTCCTCCCTGCTGCGGGCGGCCGAGGCGGTTCGCGACGGCCGGGCCTCGGCCATGGTCAGCGCCGGCAACACCGGCGCCGCGATGGCCAGCGCGCTGTTCCGGATGGGGCGGTTGCGCGGCGTCGCCCGGCCCGCCATCGCCACGCCGATTCCCGTCCCGGCCACCACGCCGACCGTCCTGCTGGATGCCGGCGCAAACGCTGACTGTGCCCCCGCCTGGATGGTGCAGTTCGCCCAGATGGGGTCCGCTTTCGCTCGTCTGCGCTACGGCATGGACGCGCCCCGCGTGGGATTGCTTTCGATCGGTGAAGAGAACACCAAGGGCAGCACGCTCGTGAAGGAAGCGCACGCCCTCCTGGCGGCGGGAGCGGCCGGGAAGGACGTGAACTTCATCGGCAACGTCGAAGGCCGGGACATCATGTCGGACGCCGTCGACGTGGTGGTGACCGATGGCTTTACCGGCAACGTCACCCTGAAGGCACTGGAAGGCGGTTTGAAGCGGATCATGGCCGCGGTCCTCCACGCCATGACCAGCACCGAGGAGGCCAAGGAGGCGGCCAAGGTCGTCTTGCCCACGCTGGCGCCGCTGGCCGAGGAGTTCGACCCCGACACACACGGTGGAGCCATCCTGCTCGGTGTCGACGGGGTATGCATCATCAGCCACGGTTCGTCCTCCGCTCGGGCCATCGCCAATGCAATCCGGCTGGCCCATGACGCCGTGCAGGGCGGGTTGATCCAACAGGTCAAGGCGGCCGTCGGCCACTGAGTGCGTTCAGCCGATCACGCACTCGGTGAATCTGCGACGGCACAACAACCGGGGCCGACAGAGCCGGTGCCGGGCTGACGTCGGCGGTAGCATGATGCCCCAGCATTGACGACCCCAGGAGCACGCGGTGCCTGCCGAGACCCATGTCGAACGCACCCCTCTCGATCGCCAACAGGTGTTCGAGCTGATCAGGGACCGGTTGGCCGACATCCTCGAGATTGACCCTTCGGGTATCACCGAAGCGGCGTCATTCGGCGACGACCTCGGCGCCGACTCCCTCGCCTTGATCGAGCTGGTCGAGGCGCTTGAGGAGGAGCTCAGCGAGCGCACGGTCGGCTTCCGCATCGAGGACGAGGACCTCGAGGACCTGCGGACGGTGCGAGACGCGGTCGACTATGTGGTGGCCAAGCTCGAGGCGGGGTGAGCGCCGGTGGTGCCCCGAGTCCTCTTATTGGTCTGTGACCTTCCTGCACAGCCGGGACGGCGGGTGACCCGGACCGCCGGTGACCAAGTGAGGGACCGCTGACCAATCGGTCCGACCGAGACATCGAGATGGGCGCCCTGGCGGACCGCCTGGGCTGGGACGTGGGCGACGGTGAACTGTTCGAGCGGGCCCTCGCCCACCGGTCGTGGTGTGCCGAGACTCCGGGGAGCGCGTCGAACGAGCGTCTGGAATTTCTCGGCGACGCGGTGCTCGGACTGGTGGTGACGGACCATTTGTTCCGGACGTACCCGGCCTTGCCGGAGGGTGAGCTGGCCAAGGTCAGGGCGTCCGTCGTGAATTCCGCCGCCCTGGCCGAGGTGGCCGCGTCGCTCGAAATCGGCGAAGCGCTGCTGCTCGGCAAAGGGGAAGGGCAATCCGGCGGCCGGGAGAAGCCATCCATCCTCGCCGACGCCATGGAGGCGGTGATCGGCGCGGTCTACATGGACCGGGGGTGGCAAGCAGCCGAAGACCTGGTCATGAGACTGCTCGGCGACCGCATTGAGGAAGCCGCGGCCGGCCCGGGCGGGCAGGACTACAAGACCCGCCTGCAGGAGCTGTGCGCCCGGCGATTCGATGCCCTTCCGGACTACGAGGTGACAGACGAGGGGCCGGATCACGCCAAGCGGTTCGACGCGGTCGTCCGCGTGGCGGGGGTCAAGCGCGGGACCGGCCATGGACGATCGAAGAAGCAGGCCGAGCAGGGGGCGGCCAGGGTTGCCTGGGAGCAGCTGACGGGCGAGCTGGCGGTCCTGGACCAGACGGAACCGCCCGGCCGCCAGGAGGCGGCGGACAGTGCCTGAGCTGCCCGAGGTCGAGACCATCAGGCGGGATCTGGAAAAGGAGTTCGTCGGAAAGCGCGTCAAGGCAGTCGAGGTCGACGGACTCCGGTCGATCCGGCGCCATGGGAGCTCCCGGGCCTTCGCCTCCCGACTCGAGGGCCGAAGGGTGACCGGGGTGGCGCGGAGGGGCAAGTACCTCGTGATCAAGCTTGACGGCGGAGACCTGCTCGTGGCCCACCTCGGGATGAGCGGGCAGCTCCTGCGGGTGAGCTCGAAACAGCCGAGAGAACGCCACACCCATGTCGTCATCTCATTCACCCAGGGGAGCCAGCTTCGGTTCGTTGATCCCCGGACCTTCGGCGAGCTGTTCGTGACGACGCCCGATGCGCTTCCAGACGAGGTCCCGGAGTTGGCCCATCTGGGCTTCGATCCCCTGGACGACGTCATGAGCTGGACCCACTTCGCCGAGTTGCTGTACTCCAAGAAGACCAAGCTGAAGCCGCTGCTGATGGACCAGCGATTCGTCGCCGGCATCGGCAACATCTATGCCGACGAGATCCTGTTCGCGGCTGGCCTCCGCCATGACCGGGGGTCGGAGACGCTCACCGCCCAGGAAGTCCGGCGGCTCTATCGAGCCATGGTCGAAACGCTGCAGGACGCGATCAAACACCGGGGCTCGTCCCTTGCCGATGAGCAGTATCGAGATCTGTTCGGTGACGCCGGCGACTTTCAGAGCCAGCACAAGGTCTATGACCGCGAAGGGCTGGCCTGCCGGCGATGCCGCAACCCCATCGCCAAAGTGAAGGTGAACGGCCGGTCGACCTTCCACTGCCCCCAATGCCAGGTGTGAGGCGCCGGCGCCGCTTGGGCCGCTGGCCGGCGTGGCGGGCATGCCGGACAAGGAACGGGTCCGCGGCCGGCGGCGGGGACGCCGCTAGGTTGGCCGCAGCGTGTTTCTGAAGTCGCTCACCCTCAAGGGCTTCAAGTCGTTCGCGGACACCACCACCCTGGAGTTTGAGCCGGGAGTGACGGTCGTGGTCGGACCGAACGGCAGCGGCAAGTCCAACATCGTCGACGCTGTCGCGTGGGTGTTGGGGGCGCAGGGGCCGCGCATGCTGCGTTCGGCCCGGATGGAGGACGTCATCTTCGCCGGCACCCCGCGGCGGCAGGCGCTGGGCCGGGCCGAGGTCTCCCTGACGATCGACAATCAGGCGGGGCTGTTGCCGATCGACTTTTCCGAGGTGACGGTCACGCGGACGCTGTTTCGGTCGGGGGACAGTGAGTACGCCATCAACGCTGTCCCCTGCCGTCTCCTGGATGTCCAGGAGCTGCTTTCCGATACCGGCGTCGGCCGGCAGCAACACGTGATTGTCTCCCAGGGCCAGCTCGATTCGGTCCTCAACGCCCGGCCGGAAGACCGGCGACTGATCATCGAAGAAGCCGCCGGAGTGTTGAAGTTCCGGCGGCGCAAGGAGAAGGCCGAGCGCAGACTCGAGTCGACCGAGAGCAGTTTGCTTCGATTGCAGGACCTGCTGCGTGAAGTGCGTCGCCAGCTCGGCCCATTACAGCGTCAGGCGGACGCAGCCCGCCGGCACGGGGACCTGGTGGCTGAGCTGGTGGCCTTTCGCCGGCACCTCGCCGGCCGGGACCTGGCTGCGATCGATTCCCGCCTGGCCCGCTGTCGGGCCAGCCGCTCCGACCTGGCCCAGGCTGAGCGTGAGGTCCGCCGCGCCTTGACCGGCCTCGACACCGCTGTTGCCGCAAAAGAAGCAGAGCTATCGGCGGCCCGCAGCCTGGCCGACACCGCCGACCTGGCCGACGCCTTGTCGCGAGCGGAAGGATTGCGGGCTCAGGCCAGGGGACTCTGCGCCCTGCTCGCCGAGCGCCGGCGGTCGGTGATGAGGGATCGCACGGCCGCGCTCGACGCCAATCTGGTCGCCAACCTGGAAGCAGAGGCGGTCCGGCTGGCCGATGACCTGGCCGAAGTCGATGGCGTCATGGGGGAGCTGGCCACGCAGTCAAGCGACGAGGCGGCGGCGGAAACCTCCCTGCAGGTGGAGGTCGAAGCGTTCGAGCGCAGCTGCCGGGCTTCGGCGACCGCGTCACCGGAGACGGCGGCTGCGGAGGCTCGGTCGGAGCTTGGCGCCCTCCGGAACAGTGTGGAGCGGGGCCGGGCCGAGCTGCGCCGCATCGACGGACTGCTCGAGGCAGTGGGGCACCGGACCGCTCGGCTGCAACGGGATGCCGTGGCCCAACAAGGTTTTCTCCAGCAGCTGGCTGAGGCTGAGCCGGGGGAAGCGGCGGCCGCCGAGGAAGCGAAGGGCAGGGATGACGCCTCAGTCGCGTCGCTGCGCCAGGCGGAGTCGGTCGCCCGCTCGGCTGAGCTCGAGCACCAGCGCTGGTTGGCACGGGCGGACGCACTCGCGGCGGCACGCGACGAGGCCCGGGCCAGAGCGGGTGGGGACCACCTGGCCGAGCTCAGTGGTTTCGTGGGAAGCCTGCTGGAGCTGGTCGAAGTCGATGAGGGCTGGGCGGCAGCCTTCGAGGCGGCGGTGGGTGAGGCCGCCAGCGCCATGGTCATGGAGGATGCCGGTGCCGCCAGGCGCGCCATCCAGCACCTGAAGGAGCTGGAAGCGGCCGGCGCCGTGGTAGCGCTTCCAGACCCCGCGGGCGCATGGATGCTCTCGGCGGAGCCAGATGACGTCGCAGCCGGCACCGAGGCGGTGCGCTCCCATGTCCGTGGCCGGCTGCCCGGGGTCGGCCAGTTACTGGATCGGCTACTGGCCGGGGTGATCGTCGTTGCCGGCGACTGGGACGAGGCCGTCGACCTGGCCATGGCCAGGCCCGAGCTGATCGTGGTCACCAGAGACGGCGATCGCTTTGCGCCGGCAGGGTGGCGGCTTCAGGCCGCCGCTCGCGGCGCGTCAGGGACGGCCCTCGAACAGGCACGGATCCGGGTTGCCGAGACAGCCGCCGTTGCCGCCCGTGTGGCCGCGACCGTCGGCGACGCCAGGCTCGAAGCGGACCGCTGTCGGGACCTCTCGACTCAGATGGCTCAGAAGCTGGCGGCGGTTCGAGCGCAGCTCCCGCAGGCAGAGGACGCCTCGCGGCGGCTACGGCGGGATGTCGACGAGGCCCTCGGCGAGCAGGACCCGCTCGGCGCCCAACGGGTCGAGCTAGTCGAGCGCCTGGCCCGCGAAGAGGAAGCGACGGACGAGCTGGCCACGCAGCTCCCGGCCCTGGAGGAGGCCGCGGCCGCCGCGGCCGGCCGGGCGCTGTCCGAGCGTGCCGCCCGGGCGCGGCTGGGGGAGCGAGCGGCTGCCATCGCGGCGCGCCGGCGCGAGCTCGAGGTCAGGGCGGCTGGCCTGGAACAACGCCGGGACCTCCTCGTCACTCGGAGGACGGAAATCGAGCAGCAGTTGGCGAACCACGCCACGGCCCGCGAGAACGCGGCCGCCCGGCGGCAACAACTCGACATCATGGCCGGCGCCACCGATCGACTTCAGGCGACGGTGGAAGACCGGGTCGGCCAACTCGACCGGCTGGTCGAACTGCTTCGCCATGCTCGCCGCCAGGAGGCGGACCTGTCGCGGGCCATCATCGACCGGCTGGAGCAACTCCGCCGCGAGCGAGCAACGGCCGAGCACCAGCTGGCCGACGTGCGAGAGCGGTTGTCGCGAACTGGGCTGGACGAGACCGAGACGCGCGTTCGGCTGGAGGCTCTCGTCGACACCGTGCGGCGGGAACTGGACTGCGAGCCCGAGCAGTTGGCAGCCGCCCCGTGCCCGCCCCTTCCAGCCGGGACGAATGCGACCAGCCGGGTGCGGGAGCTCGAACGGGAGCTCCGCCTCATGGGCCCCATCAACCCCCTGGCCCTTGAAGAGCATGCCTCCCTTGAGGAGCGGCACAGTTTCCTCGAAACCCAGCTCAATGACGTCCGGTCGGCTCGCCGGGAGCTGGCCAAGGTCATCAAAGCGATCGATGCCGAGATCGTCGACGTGTTTCGTGCCGCCTACGCCGACACGGCCGATAACTTCGAGCGACTGTTCGCGACCCTCTTTCCCGGCGGGCAGGGGCGGCTGCGGCTCACCGATCCAGACCAGCTGCTCGAAACCGGGATCGAGGTCGAGGCTCGCCCCTCGGGCAAGAACGTGCGAAGGCTGTCGCTGCTCTCCGGTGGCGAGCGGAGTCTGGCCGCGCTCGCCTTTCTGTTTGCCGTGTTCCGCAGTCGCCCCTCACCCTTTTACCTGCTCGACGAGGTCGAGGCGGCTCTGGACGACGTCAACCTTCACCGTTTCCTGGATCTCATGCACGAGTTCCGTGAAGAGGCCCAGTTGCTGGTCGTGAGCCATCAGAAGCGCACGATGGAAGCCGCCGATTGCCTGTATGGCGTCACCATGCAACCCGGCGGCTCGTCCCGGGTGGTGAGCGAGAGAGTCACGGCCGGCGCCTGAACTCGCCCCGGTCTTGCCTTGGTCCGTCAGGACTTAGGCTCCGAGATCATGACGATCGCCATCATTTTGATCGCCCTTGCAGTCGTGTTCGGCGGCACAGCGTTGTTCATCACGGTGACCCGGCGACGGGGAGGAAGGCCGGAGCTCGAGCCGCCAACAGCTCCGCCGGCCGGGCCCGTCACCCCCAGGGCCGAGCCCCAGCTGGCGCCAGAGCAGGTGGCAGAGATCGAGGCCGCGCTCAAGGGAGCGCAACCAGAAGCCGCGCCCGAGGTTGTCGAGGAACCTCTTCCGGCCCCGCCGGAGGAGCCCCCTCCAGCGCCGGTCAAGCCCCGCTTTCGTGACCGCCTGGGGCAGGCGCGCTCGCTGTTCGGGGGGTACGTCCGCTCCGTCCGGTCGCGGGGGAAGATCAGCGAGGAGACGTGGGAGGATCTCGAGGAGGCGCTCATTCGGGCCGACGTCGGGGTGGAGCTGACGACGGCGCTGCTCGAGGACCTTCGGCGTCGGGTCAAGGCGGAATCGATCTCAGAGCCCGACGCAGTGCTCGACGCCTTGAGGGACGCGCTGGTGGAGCGCCTGGCCGGCGATCGTGAGCTGCACTTTGCCGATGCCGCTCCTGACATCTGGCTCTTCGTCGGCGTCAATGGCGTGGGCAAGACGACGACGATTGGAAAGATGGGGATGCGGGCGATCGGCGACGGCCGGTCAGTGGTGATGGCCGCGGCCGACACCTTCCGGGCGGCAGCCGCGGATCAACTTGACCTGTGGGCGAGAAGGGTCGGCGCTGATCTCGTTCGGGGAGCGGAAGGAGGTGATCCGGGAGCCGTCGTGTTCGATGCCAAGGAACGGGCCGCCGCTCGCCATTCGGACCTGGTCCTCGCCGACACCGCCGGCCGGCTGCACACCAAGGTCAATCTCATGGAGGAATTGAAAAAGGTGCGCCGGGTGGCCGAGCGACCTCCCGGTCAGCTGAGCGAGGTGCTGCTCGTCATTGACGCCACCACCGGCCAGAACGGCCTCGTCCAGGCGAAGGAATTCGCCGCCGCCGTCGGCGTGACCGGCGTGGTGCTCACCAAGCTGGACGGGACCGCCAAAGGCGGCATCGCCCTCGCCATCCAGTCCGAGCTTGGCATCCCGATCAAGCTGGTTGGCCTGGGAGAGGCGCCCGAGGACCTGGTCGACTTCGACCCGTCCGAGTTCGTGGACGCCCTCCTGACCTGAGCGCGCCGTTGACCTGAGCAGGCAGGCCGCCCGTCGACGTCGTGCCGGCTGCCAGCCGGCCGCCGTCAGGTACCCTCCTAATCTCGATGTTCCCGTCGCTGTCTGATCGTTTCGACACTATCTTCACCCGCCTGCGGGGCCGCGGCCGGCTGAACGAGGCCGACGTCGAGGAGGTCTTGCGCGAGATCCGGCTGGCCCTTCTCCAGGCCGACGTGAACATCCGGGTGGTGCGGACCTTCGTCTCCCGCGTGAGGGAGAAAACGGTCGGCGCCGACCTCTCGCAGAGTCTCAGCCCCGCCCAGCAGGTCATCAAGATCGTGCACGATGAGCTGGTCGCCATTCTCGGTGGCGAGCCGCTCAAGATCACCTACGCCTCCCGCCCTCCGACCGTTGTTCTGCTGGCGGGTCTCCAGGGCTCAGGCAAAACGACGGCTGCGGCCAAGCTGGCCCGGTGGTTCAAACAGCAGGGTCGCCAACCTCTGCTGGTTGGGGCCGACCTGCAGCGGCCGGCTGCGGTGGAACAGCTCCGGGTACTCGGACGTCAGGCGGGCGTCTTCGTATACAGCGATGACTCGGATCCGGTGACCGTTTCCAAGACCGCGGTCGCCGAGGCCCAGCGCCTTGGCCGGGATGTACTGATCGTCGATACCGCCGGGCGGCTGGCAATCGACGAGCAGTTGATGGATGAGGTCCGCCGCATTTCCGGGGCGATCGAGCCCAACTTCACCTTCCTGGTCGTCGACGCAATGACCGGCCAGGACGCGGTGGCCGTCGCCGAGGCCTTTCACCACACCCTCGACCTCGACGGGGTGATCCTGACCAAGCTCGACGGCGACGCCCGGGGAGGGGCGGCGCTGTCGGTCAAGGAGGTGGTGGGAAGGCCGATCGCGTTCGCGTCCGTCGGCGAGAAGCTGGCGGACTTTGAACCCTTCTATCCCGATCGCATGGCCGGCCGCATCCTCGGGATGGGAGACGTCCTCACCCTCATCGAAAAGGCAGAGGCGACGTACGACCAGGAGGTCGCCGCCAAGGCCGCCAGCAAGCTCCAGGAAGGGGAATTCACGCTCGAGGACTTCCTCGAGCAGATGCAGCAAGTGAAGAAGATGGGGCCACTGTCGGGGATCGTCGGTATGCTTCCGGGAATCCCCAAAGAGCTCAAGAATGCCAACATCGACGACACGGAGCTCTCGAGGGTCGAAGCGATCATTCACTCGATGACGCTCCAGGAGCGGCGGGAACCGTCGCTCATCAATGGTTCGAGACGGCTCAGGATCGCAAACGGCAGTGGAAGGACGACGTCAGAGGTCAACCTGCTGCTGAAGCAGTTCAAGGAAATGCAGCGGATGATGAAACAGTTCTCAGGCATGCCGGGCGTGGGACGCAGGGTTAACAAGAAGAAGAAGAGGAAGGGCCGCTAAGTCATGGCCGTAAAGCTCCGCCTGATGCGGATGGGGAAAAAGAAGCAGCCGACCTACCGGGTGGTGGCGGCTGACAGCCGCTCGCCTCGTGACGGCCGGTTCATCGAGATCCTCGGGACGTACGAGCCGCGAGCCGATCCCTCGGTTGTCAGGATTGACAACGCCAGGGCGGTCAAGTGGCTGTCCGAGGGAGCGCAGCCCACTGAAAGGGTGGCGAAGCTGCTCGCGCAGTCGGGGGCCATGGACGAGTTCCAGGCTGTCCACGCCGGGGAGGCACAGGCGTGAGCACCGGCACGGGCGAGGACTCGGTCGATCACGAGGAGGACGTGGACGACTTCAACCGGGTCAAGGGGGGCATGGCCAGGGCCGTCCTCGAATACCTGGCCAGGAGCATCGTCGACGACCCTGATGGGGTGGTGATCGAGCTCGAGGAAGGACGCCGCGGTGGCGTCCGCCTGGCGCTCCATGTTTCCGCCGACGACATGGGCAAGGTCATCGGCCGTCGGGGCCGGGTGGCTCAGGCCATACGGACCGTGGTGCGGGCAGCCGGAGCGCGGGAGGGCGTCGACGTAAGCGTCGACATCGTCGACTGAGCCGGCGGTTGTCAGCCCCGAGGCTCGAAGTGGGCCGGATCCTCAAGGCCCACGGGCTTGCGGGCGAAGTGGTCGTCGCGCTCGTCACCAACCGCAGGGAACGGCTTGAACCGGGCTCCGTGTTGCACGCTGGTACCCGCGCGCTGGAAGTGTGGCGCTCACGGCCGTTCTCGGCCACAGGAGAAGGACGATGGATTGTGACCTTTCGGGGCGTGGAAGGTCGGGAAGCGGCGGAAGCGCTGCGGGGAGCGGTCCTCTCCGCCGAACCGATCGACGATCCGGGCGGGATGTGGGTTCACGAGCTGATCGGAGCGGAGGTCCTGGATCTGGCCGGGACTCGTTATGGGGTCGTGGAGGCGGTTGAGGCCAACCCGGCCAGCGACCTGCTGGTCCTTAGCAACGGAACGCTGATCCCCCTGACGTTCGTGGTTGAGCAGAGACAGGGGGAGATCACCATTGACCCGCCCGCCGGCTTAACGGCTGACAGATGAGAGCTTTAGCGGATGAGAGCTTTGGATGAGAATTGACGTCTTCACGATCTTCCCCGACCTGGTGAGGGCGTGGTTGGACGCCAGCCTGATCAGCCGGGCCCGCCGGAACGAGCTGGTCGAGGTGCGGGTCCATGACCTCCGCTCCGCCGCAACCGATCCCCACCGCTCGGTCGACGACACCACCTTCGGCGGGGGGGCCGGGATGGTGCTCGCCCCCGGTCCCATCTTTGATGCGGTTGAGGCCGTCAACCCGCCTCGGCCTTTGTTCCTCCTCGACCCCGGGGGCCAGAGGTTCGACCAGCCCATGGCGGAACAGCTGGCTCGAGGGGAAGGGTTCTCCCTTCTGAGCGGCCGCTACGAAGGTGTCGATCAGCGAGTGGCCGACCATCTGGTCGACGGCGAGGTGTCAATCGGCGATTTCGTACTCGCCGGAGGAGAAGTGGCCGCGCTCGCCGTTATCGAGGCGGTGGTTCGCCTGGTGCCGGGAGTGATGGGCAACGAGGCGTCGGCCGAGCAGGAGAGCTTCACCGACGGGCTGCTCGAGTATCCGCAGTACACCCGTCCGGCCGACTTTCGGGGCTGGGCTGTGCCTGCCGTGCTGCGCTCCGGTAACCACGGCGAGATCGCTCGGTGGCGCCGGGCCCAGTCGCTGGCGAGAACCCGCGCCCGCCGTCCGGACCTTCTCGCCGCGAGGGGAGGGCTGACCGAGGACGAACGACAGCTGCTGGCCGAGTACGTCGATCAGCCCGGCACCTGCCATGAGGCCCGGGTGGAAGATGCCGGCCCGGAGCTTCTATCCTGATCGCTTCCCACCCACCCTGCGGCGAGGAGAACCGCGCCATGAATCCCACCGACCTCGTGGACCGGAACAATCTGCGGACCGACGTTCCGGATTTCGCGCCCGGCGACACGCTGAAAGTTCACGTCAGGGTGGTTGAGGGCAACCGCGAGAGGGTCCAGCTCTTCCAGGGCGCGGCCATCCGGCGGCAGGGTTCGGGCGTGAGGGAGACCTTTACGGTCCGCAAGGTCAGCTTCGGTGTTGGAGTCGAGCGGACGTTCCCGGTGCACTCTCCGGTCATCGCCAAGATCGAGGTGCTGTCCCGCGGCGATGTCCGCCGGGCGAAGCTGTACTACCTCCGTCAGCGCAGCGGCAAAGCGGCCAAAATCAAGGAGAAGCGGCAACCTTCCAACCGATGAGGCTGTCGGTACGGCCTTCGCGCTTCCGGCCCGAACATCCAGTGATTCAGGGCCGAACGGTGCGGACCCGGACGGCCGGCACGGCCCCGGCGAGGTGGCTGATGTCATCCGGGCCGGCCGTAACGACGAGGCCGGCTCCGGGGCTGAGGCAGACCGCAACGACGTGAGCATCGACGATCCGGTCGCTTCCCGCCGCCCTGGTCGCATGGAGGATCGCCCCCACCTGCCGGGCGAGGGCGAAGTCCGTGTCGACGAGACGGACCGCGGGGCGCTCGCCGCTCGCCCGTTGATGGCGCGCAGCGGCGGCCTCCAGCGCCCGGGTGCGGGCCCGGCCGCGAGCAACCTCGGAACAAACCAGTGTGGGCGCGATCACCTCCCGCCCTCGCCGGAGGGCTTCGGCGAGCACGGCCCGAAACGTGTCAGATGGCCTCGAGGCGATGAGCTCGTCCAGACCGGCTGCGTCGAGGACCAGCGGGGCACCGGTCACGGCGCGCCTCGGCCACTCCGACGCCTCGGCGCCGTCTCGTCTTCGGTGGCGACGGCGTCGACATCATCAAAGGCGGTCACTGCGGCGGCGGCGTCGCCGGCAGGCACAGCCCCGAACTTGCTGTCCCACTCCGCCAGCAGCCGGCTGAGGGCAGCGGCCCGGGCGCGCCGGTCAACTTCCTGGGCGAGGGCAGTGTTGATCACCGCGGAGAGCGACTCGGTGCCGATCGTTTGCACCGAGTCAACGAGCTCTTGGTCAACCGTCACGGTGATCTTACGCTTTGCCATACATCCATACTACCGACAGGGACAGATGGGTTCGCTGGCCGGCAGCTTTGGCCGTCCGTCCTTGCTTTCCGTCAGTCGCCGTGGTGGAGGGCATGACAGGCCGTAGCATGTGGGTCATGGCGAGCCGAGCCCGGGATTGTCCATGAGCGCCGAGGACCTGGAGCGCTACGAGACGGAGATCGAGCTCCAGCTCTACCAGGAATACCGGGCCGTGCTGCCCATGTTCCGCTACGTGGTCGAAACCGAGCGGCGCTTTTATCTGGCCAACGAGGTTGAGATGGAGGCCAGGGGCGAGGGCGGTCGGACGTACTTCGAGATCCGGCTGGGCGACGCCTGGGTCTGGGACATGTACCGGCCCGCTCGGTTTGTGTCTTCCGTTCGGGTCGTCACGTTCAAGGACGTCAACGTCGAGGAGCTCCCGGAGAAGGAGCTCTAACCATCCCGGCCGGTTCCGGCAAGCGCCGCCGGCTCGGGTTCAGCGGTGAGGACATCGCCGCGGCGTGGTACGAGGCGAGGGGATATCAGGTGCTCGCCCGCAACTGGCGGTGCCGGGCAGGCGAGCTCGACCTGGTTGTCGCGCATGGCAAGACGATCGTCTTCTGCGAGGTCAAGACTCGCACGTCCGACGCGTTCGGGCTACCGGCCGAAGCGGTGACCCGGGCGAAGCAGGCCAGGATTCGCAGGCTGGCCGCCCGGTGGTTGAGTGAGGAGGCGAAGGGACGCGCCCGCGAGATCCGCTTTGACGTTGCCGCGATCCTGGCCGGCCACGTTCAGGTACTCGAGGGGGTCTTCTGACCGATCGCGCCGGGCTCGACCCGCGGACCCTCGCCGTCCACCTCGGCCGGCCGCCCGCCGAACCGGGCGCGCCGGCCAGTCCGCCGCTGAACCTCACCAGCACCTACCGCGCCGGCGGGAGAGCCACCTACGGCCGCGATCACAACGCCACCTGGGAGGCGTTCGAAGCCGCCCTGGGCGGGCTCGAAGGCGGCACCGCCGTCGCCTTTTCTTCCGGGATGGCTGCGACCGCATCGGTTGTCGAGTCACTTCCACTGGGAGCCTGGGCAGTGGTGCCGGGCGATGCTTACCAGGGGACCCGCTTGTTGATCGACGACCTCGTCGCCGGCGGCCACATCCGCCTCGGGACCGTCGACATTGCCGACACCGAAGCCACCCTCGAGGTCTGTGCGGAGGTCGCCCGCCGTGGGCCGGGTGGGCTGCTATGGATCGAGTCTCCGACCAACCCGCTCCTGGCCATCGCCGATCTTCCTGCGCTCACCACCGGAGCTCATCGGCTCGGGCTTCGGGTGGCGGTGGACAATACGCTCGCCACACCTCTTCTCCAGCGCCCCCTCGATGCCGGTGTCGACGTGGTGGTGCACAGCGTTACCAAACTCCTGGCGGGTCACTCGGACGTCGTCATGGGCGCGGCGGTGAGCCGCGATCAGAGAGTGATCACCGAGCTGATCAAGCGCCGATCGCTACGAGGCGCCGTTCCCGGACCGTTCGAGACGCTCCTCGCGCTCAGGGGGATGCGCACCCTCGCGGTCCGGCTGGAGCGAGCCGAGACCAACGCGGCCGAACTGGCCCGGCGGCTGTCTGACCGGCGAGGTATCAACCGCGTCCGCTACCCGGGCCTGCCCCATGATCCCGGTCACCGACGGGCGCGGGAGCAGATGCGGGGGTTCGGTGCCATGGTGGCCTTTGAGCCGGACGGCGAGGCTGACGGGGCGGAAGCGCTCTGCCGCCAACTCCGGCTCATCGTGCCCGGCACCAGCCTTGGCGGTGTGGAAAGTCTGATCGAGCGCCGGGGCCGGTACCCGGCCGAGCATCACCTGCCGCCGGGACTGCTCCGGCTATCGGTCGGCATCGAGTATGTCGAGGACCTCTGGGCCGACCTGGACCAGGCTTGCCGTGCCGCCCGCCTCGGCTGAGCCGGTCGTGTTATCGGTGCCGGCCCGAGTGTCGCCGGTCCCGGCGTTCCCAGCATGAGCGGTGCCAGTGGCGGCGACGGTCGGGCGCGGCCTGCGGCACGACGACGACATGGCCGACGCCGGGCTGGATCTCCTGCAAGCAACCCGGGCAGAGGTACGTCTTCCGAGCTTGAAAGGGATGGATGCGCCGGACCTCGACCGGGCCGGTGACGCCTTCGGTGTGATCGAGGCGCCGCCGTGAGGTGGGGTCCAGACCCATTCGTTCAGGGTAACGGCCATCGATAACGTGCCGGCATGCAAACGATCGTCGTCGCCCGGGCGGCCGGCGTGGTGACCGTGACGATGAACCGGCCGGAGAAGAAGAACGCCATCAACCCGGCCATGTGGCGTGAGTTGCTGGACACCTTTGCCGACGTGGCCGAGCGGCAAGACGACCGCGTCGTGGTGCTGACCGGCGCGGGTGGGGCGTTCTGCTCGGGTGCCGACCTCTCGCCCGAGGGGGGCGACCGCCCTCATCCCCTCGCCTGGATGCGCCACATCGCCGACGTTGCCCTTGAGCTCCACCGCCTGCCCAAACCCACCATCGCCAAGGTCGGGGGCGTCGCCGCCGGGGCGGGGCTCAACCTGGCGCTGGGCTGCGACCTGATCGTGGCGGCGGATGACGCCAGGTTCTCGGAGATCTTCGCCCGCCGAGGACTCTCCATCGACGGTGGCGGGTCGTGGCTGCTTCCGAGGCTCATCGGCCTTCACAGGGCCAAGGAGCTGGCCTTCTTCGCCGACGTCATTGGCGCCAAACAGGCACTCGAGCTCGGCCTGGTGAATCGAGTCGTGGCTGCCTCCGAGCTGGATGGCGTGGTCGACGCGTGGGCCCGGCGACTGGCCGCCGGCCCGCCGCTGGCCCTCTCGATGACCAAGATGATGCTGAACAAGTCCTTCGAAGTGTCCATGGACCAGGCGCTCGAGGACGAGGCCCGTTGCCAGACGGTCAACTTCTCGACCGCCGACACGGCTGAGGCCATCGCCGCCTTCATCGCCAAACGCGAACCCCGCTTTTCGGGCCGCTGACGCGCCCGGCACTGACCGGGGCCCCCAGGGCGTCGCACCCCGTCGGTAGCCTCACGGCAACGCCTCGAGCGACCGGCGAGTCCACGGTCCTTCCCATCCGGTGCCCGCCCAGCTGGAGGCTCTGTGCTCGCGACTGTTCCTTCTGCCACTCTGCTCGGCGTCGACGGCCACCCGGTGATCGTCGAAGTCCACGTGTCGAACGGCCTCCCGACCTTCACGATCGTCGGTCTCCCGGATGCGTCCTGCCGAGAGTCGCGCGACCGGGTCCGCTCGGCCCTGCTGTCCAGCCACCTGCCGTGGCCCTCGCGGCGGGTCACGGTCAACCTCGCCCCTTCAGGGATGCGGAAGGGCGGCGCCGGCCTGGATCTCCCCATGGCCATCGCCCTGCTCGTCGCGGGTGAGGTGCTGCTGCCTGTCCATGTCGAGGGGGTGGCGTTCATCGGCGAGCTCGGGCTCGACGGCTCCATTCGCTCGGTCCCCGGAGTGGTCCCCCTTGTTGACGCCGTCCCGGAGCCAACGGTTGTCGTACCCCCCGGATGTGCCCGGGAGGCCAGAGTCGTCGGGCGCCACCGGGTCCGCACCGCTCCGTCGCTTTCGAGCCTGGTTGACTGCCTGGGAGGCCGGCAGCCGTGGCGCGAGCCACCGCTCCCCTCAATCGCCGACGAGAGCCCGCACGAGCCTGACCTGGTTGACGTCCGGGGTCAGCGACTCGGCCGGTTCGCGGTTGAAGTGGCTGCAGCCGGAGGGCATCACGTCCTGCTGACCGGCCCGCCCGGGGCGGGCAAGACCATGCTGGCCCGGCGATTGCCGGGCCTTCTCCCACCCCTTTCGGCGGCTGAAGCGCTCGAGGTCACGAGGGTCCATTCCGCCGCCGGCCTGCGGTTGCCCTCGAGCGGCCTCCTTCGACGACCGCCGTTTCGGGCTCCTCACCACGGAGCCTCGGCCGTTTCCCTCATCGGTGGTGGCACGGCGGGCATGAGGCCGGGCGAGATCTCGTGCGCGCACCGGGGGGTCCTGTTCCTGGACGAGCTGGGGGAATTCCCGGCGGCGGTGCTCGACACGCTGCGCCAGCCTCTCGAAGAGGGCTCAGTCCGGATCAGCCGGGCCCGGGCGAGCGTGGTGTTCCCGGCCCGCTTTCTGCTGGTGGCGGCCATGAACCCCTGCCCGTGCGGCGAGGGCTCGGTGCCGGGGGCGTGCCGTTGTAGCGAGGCGGGCCGGGCCCGCTATGCCGGCCGGGTGTCGGGACCTTTGCTCGACCGATTCGATCTGAGGGTCCTGCTGGAGCGACCGGATGTCACCCAGCTGCTGCCGTCCGGGACGGGGGACGGGGGCGGGCTCCCGGAGTCGAGCGCGACCGTTGCCGGCCGGGTGGTCGAGTGCCGCCTTCGGGCGATCGAGCGCGGCGTGAGGTGCAATGCCGAGCTGCCGGCGCCACGGCTGGACGAACTGGCGCCGCTCACGCCCGCCGCCCGGGCCCTGCTCGAGTCGAGGTTGCGAAACGGCCGGCTGAGCGCCCGGGGCCTTCACCGGGTACGACGGATAGCCCGCACCATGGCGGACCTGGCCCGCCGGTCCGGCCGCCTCGCGGAGGAGGATGTCTCTGCTGCCCTGCTGCTCCGGACGGATCCCTTTGCGGCCGCACCGGGCGAGTTGTGATGCCCTCGATGGTGTCGAAGGCCGCCCACGGCGCCCTGCCTCCGGCCGCCTACGCGGCAGTGCTGGCCTCTCTCCCGGGCATCGGGCCGATCGGGCTGGCGGAGCTGCTGCGCAAGCACGATCCGCACACCGCCTGGGAGCTGATTCTTCGAGGCGATGTCCGTCGCAGCGACAAGCGAATCGCCGATGGCCCGGCTGGCCCGGGTGCTGAGGACACGCGGTGGTCGGTTGCAGCCCGGCGGCAGGACGTCGCCGCCGGCTGGAGCTGGTTGCAGGACAGCGGCATCGGGGTCACCTTTCTCGGCGATGCCACGTATCCCGCCACCCTCTGGCAGGACCCGCAGCCACCCGGTGTCCTGTTCTACAAAGGCGAGCTGGCCACCCTTGATCACCCCCGGGTGGCGATCGTGGGCACCCGGCGGTGCACCGGCTACGGCCGTGAGACGGCATTCGCGCTCGGTCGTGACCTGGCCAGGGCAGGCGTGTCGGTCGTGTCCGGCCTGGCGCTCGGCATTGACGGTGCTGCCCATGCCGGGGTACTAACCGCGATCGAGTCCGGTCCGGACGGCGGAGCCGGCCCGGTCGGTGTCGCCGCTAGCGGGGTGGATCGACCGTATCCCCGGCAGAACCGCGACCTGTGGACCAGGGTGGCCAGGACCGGTGTGCTGCTGTCCGAGACGGGATGTGGCCAACCGGCCCAGGCGTGGCGGTTCCCGGCCCGCAACCGCATCATCGCAGGGCTGTCCCAGCTCGTCGTCGTCGTCGAGTCCCACCTGAAAGGTGGGTCCCTCCACACCGTCGACGCCGCCCTCGATCGAGGCATCGAGGTCAGGGCGGTCCCCGGCCCGGTGACGAGCTCGTCCTCCGCCGGCACCAACCAGCTGCTATGGGACGGACCCGGGCCGGTCCGCCACGCCGGCGATGTCCTGGACGTGCTGGGCGAGGTGAGGCCCTGGCCACCGCCCGCCCGACCCGATGAACACCCATCGGATGACTCGCTCGACGCCACGGGCCGCCGGGTCCTGGGCGCAGTCGATGCAACGCCGACGTCGATCACCGTGATTGCCGAGCGGACGGGTCTCGGGCTGGGCCAGCTCAGTGCAACATTGCTTCGACTCGAAGAGGGTCGAGTGGTCCGCGGTGGCGGCAGCTGGTGGGAGCGGACCCACCCCTGAGAGTCCATCCTCCTGGCGCCCCGACTCACTACCGTCCCTGTCGTGACCTGGCGGCAAGACGAGTTTGCCCGGTCGTTGACGGACGTCGCGGCCGCGACGGCTGCGGCCTACTCCAGCGACGTCGACGCCTTCGTGACCTGGGCGGAGCGGGCCGGCCTCGCCGGCCCCGAGGCGGTCACCCGCCTGATCCTGCGACGGTATCTCGGCTATCTCGCGACCCGGCGCTATGCCCGGCCGACCGTTGCCCGCAAGGTCGCAGCCCTGCGCCGGTACTTCCGCTGGCTTCTCCACGTCGGTGCCATCGGTCAGGATCCGTCCCGGCGGCTGTCGGTCCCGGCCGGCGAGAGCCGCCTCCCCAGGGTGCTCGGCCAGGCGGAGCTCAAGGTCATGCTCGACCAGGCGGGCGTTCGCGCCGGCGCCGACCCTGACGCGGTTCGTCTTCGGGATGCTGCCGTCCTCGAACTGCTGTACGGCAGCGGTCTCCGGGTGGCCGAGCTGTGTGGGCTTCGCGACCGTGACCTCGACATCAGCCACCGGATGGTCACGGTCTGGGGCAAGGGATCGCGTCAGCGCCGCGTCCCCATCGGCGAGCCGGCCGCGGCCGCCCTTGTCGCCTGGCTGACCCGGGGCCGGGCGGCTCTCGCCTCGCCCGCCAGCCAAATCGGCGAGGGGGGCGAAGCGGTCTTCGTCAACCGCCGGGGTCGCCCCCTCGGCACGCGAGACGTACGGCGCCTGCTCGACCGGAGGGCGGCCGCGCCCACCCACCCTCACGCCCTCCGGCACAGCTTTGCCACTCATCTGCTCGACGGTGGGGCCGACCTGCGGGTGGTGCAAGAGCTTCTCGGTCACGCCAGCCTCCAGACCACCCAGGTCTACACTCACGTCAGCAAGGAACACCTGCTCAAGGTGTATTCAAGGACTCACCCGCGGGCATAGGCGACGCTGTGGACGACGATCGCGAGCGTGGCAGCATCGAGGATCTGTGGGCCGCGTTCAAGCGGTCCGGTAGCCGCTCGGCGCGCGATCGCCTGATCCTGCATTACTCCCCGCTGGTCAAATACGTCGCCGGGCGGGTGTCGGTCGGCCTGCCTGCCACCATCGAGCAGTCAGACCTCGTCAGCTACGGCATCTTCGGTCTTCTGGATGCCATCGAGAAGTTCGACCCGGCTCGCCAGGTGAAGTTCGAAACCTATGCCATCATCCGGATCAAGGGCACCATCATCGACGAGCTCAGGTCGACCGACTGGGTGCCCCGGTCGGTGCGAGCTAAGGCCAGGTCGGTCGAAGAGGCCTACATTCGACTGGAAGCCGAGTTGCTTCGCAATCCGACCGACGCCGAGGTGGCGGCCGAGCTTGGCATGACCGAAGGCGACCTCCACCAGGTGTTCAATCAGATCTCGTTCATCGGGCTCGTGCCTCTGGACGGCGTCCTCTCGGGGGGCAGCGGCGAGCGGGACGTCACCACGACTGTTGGCGACACGATCGCTGATAGCCGCGAGAGCCCGGTGGCAGCATTTGAAGTCGAGGAGATGAAGCGCACCCTGGCGAACACGATCAACGGGCTGGGCGAGCGGGAGAAGATCGTGCTGACGCTGTACTACTACGAGGGCCTGACCCTGGCGGAGATCGGCGAGGTACTCGGTGTGACCGAAAGCCGCGTCTGCCAGATCCACACCAAAGCGGTGCTGCAGATGCGATCCCGCATGCTGGCGCTCGAGCGCGAGCCCGCGTGAGCCTTGGCTCGATCTGCCGCTGAGGTAGGCTGACGTGCCCCGATCGCACGGCAAGGGGGCACGACCACACCCTGTGCGCACCCACGGTCGTCCGGACCTGTCCGGACGCTGCGTCCAGGATCAGATCAACCGATGGGAGGACTTTGATGGCTGTTGTGACCATGAAGCAGCTGCTGGAGGCCGGTGTCCACTTCGGCCACCAGACCAGGCGCTGGAATCCGAAGATGAAGCGATTCATCTTCGGGGAACGCAACGGCATTTACATCATTGACCTGAATCAGACCCTGGAGCGCATCGACGTCGCCTACTCCTTCGTTCGGGATCTCGTTGCCGATGGTGGATCCATCCTCTTCGTCGGCACCAAGAAGCAGACCCAGGACCCGATTGCCCGTTACGCGCAGGAGTGCGGCATGTCGTACATCAACGAGCGCTGGTTGGGCGGCATGCTGACCAACTTCAGCACTATTTCCGGCCGGGTCAAGAAGATGCAGGAGTACGAGCGTATGAAGGCAGCGGGCGACTTCGACGCCATGCCGAAGAAGGAAGCGCTCATCCTCTCGAGGGAGCTCGACAAGCTGCAACGCAACCTCGGAGGCATCCGGACCTTGACCAGGCTTCCGAACGCGCTGTTCATCATTGACACCAAGAAAGAGCACATCGCGGTCACCGAGGCCAACAAGCTGGACATCCCGATCGTCGCGGTCGTGGACACCAACTGCGATCCCGACCTCATTCAATACGTCATTCCCGGCAATGACGACGCCATCCGGGCCGGCACGCTGATGTGCCGGATCGTTGCCGATGCGGTGGAAGAAGGCGAGTTCATCCGCTCTCGGCGAACAGCCCGCGCAGGCGCGGCCTCCGCCGGACCCGCGGTGGTGGACCCTGACGAGGAGGTCCGTCGAGCGGAGCAGCAGCGGGAGGCCCGCCGGCAGGCGGCACTGCAGGCGCAGGAACGGGAGGCCCGCCTGGCCGCGGCCCGGCGCCACGAGCAATCGGCGAGTGCGCCCTCACCGCAACCAGAAGCTTCCGCGGTCGGCGCAGCCGGTCCGGCCGCGGCGCCGGCCGGGGCGCCTGCGCCCGGTCAGGGTGACGTGGCCCCCACTGCCGCCACGGCCGGATCGCAGGACCCGGCCAGGGAAGGATGAGGAGGAGATGCCGGCAATATCCGCCAAGGACGTAAAGGCCCTGAGGGACGCGACCGGCGCGGGCATCCTGGACTGCAGGAAAGCCCTCGAGGAGACGGGCGGCGACCTGGCCGCCGCCGCCAGGTGGCTTCGAGAACATGGTCTGGCCAAGTCGGCCGAGCGGGCCGGTCGGAACGAGGAGGGCGCGGTCGCGGTCGCCCGCGCTCCCGACGGTCAGGCCGCGGCGCTGGTCGAGCTGAAGTCCGAGACCGACTTCGTCGCCAAATCACCACAGTTCGTGGACGCCAGCGAGGACGTGGCCCGGGTGGTGGCCCGCGAGGGTGAAGAGGCCGCCGCCAGCATGAAAGACGCCATCGACGACCTGAGGGTGACGCTGAAGGAGAACATTGAGCTCGGCCAGGTGATCCGCTTCGAGGCCTCGCCCGGGAACACGCTCGAGACCTACCTGCATGTTCAGAACGGACGCGGGGTGAACGGTGTGCTGGTGGAGCTGAGCGGAGGGAAGCCAGAGCTGGCTCACGACGTCGCCGTGCACATCGCCTTCGGCCGGCCTGGCTACCTGTCACGGGACGAGGTACCCGCCGAGGAAGTCGAGGCCGAGCGCGCCAGTCTTGATGCGGAGACGCGCAATCAGGGACGGCCAGAGCAGGCCATCCCCAAGATCGTCGAGGGCAAGCTCAACGGCTGGTTCAAACGAGTCCCGGGCGGCGTGTTGCTCGAACAGCCCTACGCGCGGGACGACAAGCGGACCGTGGACCAGGTGCTTGGATCGGCAAGGATCGTCCGCTTCGCTCAGGTTCTCATCGGGCGATAGTTGGGATGAGCCCGGCCTCGCTTCCCTGGCATCGGGTGGTCCTCAAGCTGTCGG
>JBPYFF010000097.1:0-2531 GCA_051984455.1 Acidimicrobiales bacterium
GGCAAGCCGTCGAGAGTGGTCACGTCCCGGCCGGCGACCCGGCGGGCGGGCGTGACGCAGGCGACCCTCGGGCTGCCGTCGACCAGCACGGTGCAGCAGCCGCACTGGCCCTGCGGGCTGCACCCGTCCTTGGCGGTTCGCACGCCGAGGCGATCGCGGAGGACCTCGAGCAGCGACGAGCCGTCGTCTTCGAACGTCACGTCCCGCCCGTCGACGCGAAGTCCAAAAACCACCCTTCGAGAGTACGTTGAAGACGTGGGGCCGTTGATTTCCCGGCGTTCTTTGTTGTTGGGGGCGGCCGCGGCCGTCGGAGCGGCAGCGTGCGGGGCCGGGTCGGGCAGCAACAGCGCCGGCGTCATCAAGGTCCCGGCGACCAATGCCAGGGATCAGCTCAACCTCCTGGAGACTTCCGGCCAGTACTTCTCCGGCCTCGACCAGCGGCTGGCGTTCGTGCTCCGGGGCCAGCAGGACTTCTTCACCCCGGACAACTCGACCACGCTGCGGCTTGGCGCCGACACCGGGCACCTCGGGCCCCCCGTGCCCATTGACATCCACACCGATGCCGGCACCGCCCCGGCCTACCTCACCGCTTCCTACCGCTTTCCCCGGACCGGGACCTACTGGGCCCGCGTCAACTACCAGGGCAAATCCGCCGATGCCCCTCTCCAGGTGGTCGATCCCTCAACGTCGCAGATCCCCATCGCCGGGCAGCCGCTGATCTCGACGCCGACGCCGACACCGACCGACCACCGGGGCGTGAACCCTATCTGCACCCGAAACCCGCCCTGCCCCTGGCACGACGTCAGCCTCGACGTCGCCCTCACCCAGCACCGCCCGATCGCCCTGCTCTTCGCCACTCCGGCCCTCTGCCAAACGGCAACCTGCGGGCCGGCGCTCGACACCCTTCTTGACTTCAAGGCCCAGTACGAAAGCCAGATCCGCTTCCTGCATAGCGAGATCTACACCGACATGTCGGCCAAGACCAACACGCCGGCGGTGCTCGCCTACCACCTGCAGTCAGAGCCGATGCTCTTCGTTGCCGATGCGAGCGCCATCGTCAAGACCCGCATCGACGGGCTCTACGGGCACGGCGAGGCCGCTCAGGCCCTCGCCAACGTGGTCAGCAGCTCGCGCTAACTGAAGGACTGGCCGCAGCCACAGCTGCGGGTGGCGTTGGGATTGTTGATGCTGAAACCCGCGCCCTGCAGGCCGTCCTTGTAGTCGAGCGTCGACCCGATGAGCAGGCTGGCGCTGGCCGGATCGACCACCACCTTGACGCCGCCCGTGGTGGACTCGAGATCGTCATCGGCGATGTCGGTGTCGAAGAACATCTCGTAGCTGAAGCCTGAGCAACCACCGGGGCGGACGGCGACGCGCAGGGCCAGGTCGGCATTGCCCTCCTGCTTGATCAGCTCGCTTACCTTGGCCTCGGCGGTGTCGGTAAGGGTGATCGTCGGTGTCGACTCAACGGTGCTCAAGATCGCCTCCTCGGCAGACTTCCCCAGCTTATCGGGACACCAGGTCTACGCGGCACGGATCCCGGTCAGCCAGGGTGGCGAACGTCTCCACCGCCACCTCGGGGTTGGGGACGCCCTGCACCACACCTTCCACGATGCCCCGGTGGAGATGGCAGACGACGTCGGGAAAAGCTTCCGCCAGCTCCCGGAACGGACAGTGGGTGAATCCGACCGTCGTCAGGTCACCATCCTCTCCCACCGCCGGGTCGAACCCCAGGGCGGCCAGCTCGTCCACCAGCGCTTCCAGGCACGACTGGGTTCCGGCGGCGGCCCGGGCCGAGCCGGACACCCGGCCCTGAGCCCGCCCGGCCTCGGCGATCTCCTCCTGGGCGACTTCGGCCGTGGCGGCGACCGAGGCCAGCAGCCGGGCCAGCAACCGGAAGGCCGACGGCTCGAGGCCGAGCGAAGGCGCGTCCGGGGCCAGCGACCACCGATGCTGAGGTCGGCCGACGGTCCCCTGGCTGTCGGCGTCGAGGTCGAGCAGGCCGACCTCCCTCATCCGCTCCAGATGGGGCCGGACGGTGTTGGGGTGAAGCTCAAGGCTCTCGGCGATCTCGGTCGTGGACAAGGGAGCCTCGGATCGGGCCAGCTCCAGGTAGATCGCGTAACGCGTGTTGTCGCCCAGCGCTTTGAACACGGGCAACTGGTCCACGAGCGCCAATAATACCGGTCCTGGCCGGTAGTATTCATGTCGGTGGGCACTTCGAGCATCCCGACAGAAGAAGCCATTCGGGGAGCGATGCGCGGGGTGATCGATCCTGAGCTGGGCGACAACGTGGTCGACCTCGGCATGTACCGGGGGGCGGTCGTGGCGCCGGACGGGTCGGTCGCCGTCCAGCTGGCCCTGACGACGGCGAGATGCCCGCTGCGCTCGCAGTTGCAGGCCGACACCGCGGCCAGGGTCGGCAGCCTGCCCGGAGTGACGTCGGTCGGAGTCAGGACGGTCGAGATGTCGCGCGACGACAGGGCGGCATTGATGGCCCGCGCTCGGTGGAAGGTCAGGGAAAATGCCCC
>JBPYFF010000098.1:0-2992 GCA_051984455.1 Acidimicrobiales bacterium
CGGTGGACATCCGGCCCCGGCCACAGCCCTTGCCAGACGGACCGGTCGAAAGCTATGGCAATCGCGTCGCCCTGGGCAGCCTGGCTGCTGCGGGCGGGGTGCTTTTCTCCACCGGAAGTCCTCGTCGGGCGGCCGCAACCGTCGCGGCGGCGGTCCCCAAAGGTGCCAGGCTCGGCCGGGAGGCGTTCGCGGCTCAGCTGGGGCGGACCCTCTCCGGCCGGAAGGTGATCGTCCTGAACGCAGCCGTCCTGCGCCGGCTCGACCGGGTTGACGCGCTCGTCATCAACGCCGCCGCCCTGCAGGGCGGCGAAGACGAACTGCATCAGGGGAAGGTCCTGGTGACGGTGGCTCACCGCGCCGGGTTGATGGTGGCAGTCGCCGGTGACGACGCCCGGCTGGTTGGGCTGCTCCGAGCCGACATGCTTGTGCCGGGCGAGAGCGAACTCACCGACTCGGTGAGGATGCTCCAGGGAGATGGATGCGTCGTCGGACTGGTAAGTGGACGCCATCCGGCACTGGCGGCGGCCGACTGCGGGATCGGGCTCATCGACGGCGAGGGAAATGTCCCGTGGACGGCCGACCTCCTCTGCGGGATTCGCGACGAGCAGCCGATACGGGGCATGGACGATGCCGTCTTTGTCGTCGACGCCGTGGCGGTGGCGCACGAGGTCAGCCGGCAAAGCGCCACCGTCGCGGTCAGCGGATCGGCGGTTGCATCCCTCCTGGCGCTGATAAGCCCAACCCCGAGCACCGGTTCCCGAGCGATGCTGGCGGTCAACGGTGCATCGCTGATCGCAATGGTGAACGGCACCAGAGCAGGCTTGACGCTGACGGGTCGGCCGCGGCCGAGCATGAAAGCGGTGGAACCGTGGCACGAACTGCCCACAGATGACGTCTTGCGGCGGCTCGGTACCAGCCACGACGGTCTGTCGGAATCTGAGCGGTCCCGCCGGGCTCGACGGACCACGGACAACGAGAAGCCTCTCCCCGCCCACGTCGTCCTGATGCGCTCCATGATGGAGGAGTTTGTCAACCCGTTGACGCCGGTGCTTCTCGCTGGTGCCGGCGCGTCCGCGGCGGTCGGTTCCGGCATTGACGCCGCCATGATCGCCGGGGTTTCCGGCCTCAACGCGATCGTCGGGGGCCTTCAGCGTTTCCGGGCCCGTAGCGCCATCGCGGCGCTGCGCACCGCGTCCGCCCAACAGGTCGTGATTCGACAGAGCGGGGAAGTGGGTACTGTCGATGCCGACACGCTCGTCCCGGGCGACGTCGTTCTGCTCGCGGCCGGCGACGCCGTCCCGGCCGACTGCCGCATTCTCGAGGCCGATCAGCTCGAGGTCGACGAGTCATCGCTCACCGGAGAATCAGAACCGGTCGGCAAGTCACCCGCGCCGTCCTCTTCAGCACTCGTGGCCGAGAGGACATCGATGCTCTACGAAGGCACCGGCGTGGCGGCGGGGTCGGCGGTGGCCGTCGTCGTGGCGGTCGGCTCGGAGACCGAGGCGGCAGTCGGCGGGGAGCTGGAGTTCAGCCCGCCCACGCGCACGGGGGTCGAGACCCATCTTCGCGGCCTCACAGCTCGGACCCTCCCGGTGGCCGCGATCGGCGGTGCCGCCGTCGTTGTATCGGGCATTCTCAGGGGCCGGCCGATCACGGACGTCCTCGGCACCGGTGTGAACCTGGCGGTCGCGGCAGTGCCCGAGGGACTGCCGGTGCTCAGCACCCTCGCCCAGCTCGCCGCCGCGGGGCGCCTTTCGGCACGGGGTGCTCTCGTCCGCAACCCCCGCGCGGTCGAAGCTCTCGGTCGGGTCGAGGTTCTTTGTGTCGACAAGACAGGAACCCTGACCGCCGGCCAGATCGAACTTCATGCCGTCTCTGACGGCCGGCTAGCCCAGCCGATAGACCGGCTGGATTCCGACCACCGGCTGGTGCTGGGCGCAGCCCTCCGCGCCACACCGGACGCGGTCAACGGCCGGCCCCTCCCTCACTTGACTGATCGGGCGGTCCGATCCGGCGCCAACCGCGCAGGAGTGAAGGAGGACGTCGGTGCACCGGAGTGGCAGCTGCTGGAAGAACTGCATTTCGAACCTTCGCGCGCCTTTCACGCCACCCTTTCGAAAGCGGGCGAGGGGCGGGTGCTCAGCGTGAAGGGCGCCCCGGAGGTGGTCCTGCCTGCCTGCACCAGTTGGCGCTGGGCGGAGAAGGATCAGCCCTTGGACCCTGATGCCCGCGAGGCCTTGGGAGCCGAGATCGAGGCACTGGGCCAGGAGAGCCTCCGCGTCCTGGCGGTCGCCGAACGGACGGCTCAGCGGGGCGAGCAACTCGACGACGAGTCTCTGGCCGAGCTCAGCCTGCTCGGCTTGCTTGCCCTCGCTGATCCTGTCCGGCCGGAGGCAGCCGAGGCGGTCAGCGATTTGCGCCGCGCCGGCGTCAACGTCGTGATGGTTACGGGTGACCACCCGAGCACGGCCGAGGGGATCGCAAAGGAGCTAGGCATCCTGAACGGAAAGCAGGTCGTGACCGGTGCAGAGCTCGAGGGGCTCGGTGAGGACGGCCTTGATCGCTTGCTGCCCGGGACTTCGGTCTTCGCGCGGGTGACGCCGGCGGACAAGGTCCGGATTGTTGCCGCGTTCCAGCGCTCGGGCCACCCGGTCGCGATGACGGGGGACGGCGTCAACGATGCGCCCGCGATCCGCCTCGCCGACGTCGGCCTGGCGATCGGCGCAAAGAGCACGCCCGCGGCCCGCGCCGCAGCTGACGTTGTGATCACCGACGAGCGAGTCGAGACGATCGTGGACGCCATCATCGAGGGCAGGGCGATGTGGCGGTCAGTCCGAGACGCCCTCGGAATTCTTGTCGGCGGCAATCTGGGGGAGATCGTCTTCACCGTGGGCGGCAGCCTGCTGAGCGGCCGCTCACCGCTCTCGACCCGGCAGCTCTTGCTGGTCAACCTCCTTACCGACGTGGCCCCTGCCCTGGCCATCGCATTGCG
>JBPYFF010000099.1:0-4093 GCA_051984455.1 Acidimicrobiales bacterium
CCATTAAGACTGTAAAGATACATACGACGAAGGTGGGTGGAAGATGGCCGGTGCGACCCTGGATACGAGCGACGTCGATCGATGGGTCGGCGTCCCGCTCGGAGGCGGGGAGCTCAGAGACCCCGTCACGCCCAACGACATCCGACGATGGGCCCAGGGGATGCAGAACGCCAACCCCCTGTTCTACGACACCGACTATGCGGCCGAGAGCCGGCACGGGCGGCTGGTGGCGCCCCAATCGTTCGCGGTGGCGACCGACGTCGGCCACGGGGCGACGCCGGCGATCCAGGGGTCGATCCCCGGTAGCCACATGCTGTTCGGGGGTGACGAATGGTGGGTGACCGGAGTGGTGATCGAGCCGGGCGACCAGATCAAGCTGGAGCGAATGCTGTTCGACTATCGCGTCACCGAAACGAGTTTCGCCGGCCCGACCATGTTCTCCCGGGGCGACACCACCTACATCAACCAGCGGGGGGAGATCGTCGCCAAGCAGCGCTCCACCTCCATCCGCTACCTCGTTTCGGAGGCCCGGGCACGAGCCAAGTTTTCTGAGGATTCGGAGCCGAGATGGACCGACCAACAGCTCGAGGAGATCGCCAACAAGCAGTTCGAGTACTACGCCGAGGTCCAGCAGCGGGGTCATGGCAGGCGGCTGTGGAAGGACGTCTCGGAACGGCAAGCACTGCCCGAGCGACTGATAGGCCCCCACAGCATCCAGAGCTTCGTGACCGAATGGCGGGCCTACAACATGAACATCTGGGGTAGCCGCAGGTACCGCGGCATCTCCTCCACCGACGATGCTGGCTGGCTCCCCGAGATGACCCGCAACGACAACCGGGCCACGGTTGTGCCCGTCCTGGGAGACGGGCTGTATCACGGCCCCTCAAGGGGTCACGTGCAGCAGCGCTACGCCCAGCTGATCGGGATGCCCAGGGGATACGGGTACGGGGCGTCGATGGGCGCATGGATCCTTGACTACCTGCAGAACTGGGCGGGCGAGTGGGGTCAGATCGTTCACTCCAACGCCCAGTACCGCAGCCCGGCGCTCACCGGTGACCTGACCTCGCTCACCGGCATCGTGACCGGCAAGGAAGTGGACACCACGACCGGGGCCAGCCTGGTCGAGGTGCAGTACACCATGATGGACCAGAACGAGAGCGTCATGGCACGCGGCAAGGCCAAGATCGCATTGCCGACTGAGTGAACGGTGGGGCGTGTCGCAAGATCTCGGTTTGCCGGTCAGCCATGATCGACTGACGCTCGCCGCCTACCCGTCGGAGATCGCGACTCGCTTCCGCGATCGAGAAGCACTCGTCTTCGAATCGACCCGCCTGACATTTGGTCAGCTCGAGTCTGAGGTTCGCCGGGTGGCGAAGAGCCTGCTGGCGGCCGGGGTGACCAAGGGGACGAAGGTGGCCGTGCTCGTCGCCAACCGACCCGAGTTCGTCATCGCCGCCTTCGGCACGAGCATGGCCGGCGGGGTCTGTGTCCCGGTCAACACCCTCTCCACCCTCGAAGAGTGTCGCCACGTCTTGCGCCACAGCGACTCGGCCGTTCTGGTGACCCAGGACAGGTTGCGACGGCACGAGTACGTGACCGAGCTGGTGGCGCGCTATCCGGGCCTGTTCGACGCCCGGCCCGGCCACGTTCGTGAGCCCGGTTTTCCCTTCTTGCGGCGGGTCGTCGTAATCGGCGAGACAGTCGGGAAGGCGGAGTCATGGGACGAGTTCCGCGGCGCGGGTGACGCGATCACGGACACCCTGCTCGACGCCGCAGCCAACGAGGTTACGCCGGCGGACGACGCCATGATCATTTACACGTCGGGGACAACGACGACGCCGAAGGCGGTTCTTCACACTCACCGCTCCGTGACCGTACAGATGTGGCGATGGGGGAAGCAGATGGCCCTCGGGGCCTCCGATCGCGTGTGGAGCTCACAACCGTTCTTCTGGACGGCCGGATTTTCTATGTCGTTGGGTGGCACCCTTTCCTGCGGCAGCACCCTGATCCTCCAGGAGGTCGTCGAGCCGGCCGAGACGCTCGAACTGATCGAACGCGAGCACATCACCGTGCTCCACGCCTTTGAGCACACTCAGGCCCAGCTGGCCAGCCACCCGGATGCTCGAACTCGGGATCTCCGCTCGTTGACCCGCCTCAGTCAGAACAGCCCCCTGCGCAACATCATCGGGCCGGGGGACGGCAGCTGGGATACCCGCTCCGGGTACGGGTTGAGTGAGACCTTCACCATTGCGACCGCCCTTCCCGCCACTGCTCCCGCTGAGCTTCGCGACTCTTCGCACGGACTCCCGCTTCCCGGTATGCACATCCGAATCGTGGATCCCGCCAACGGTGCGCCTCTTCCGGTGGGCGCGACCGGCGAGATCGCGGTCAAAGGGGTGACCCTGATGCGGGGCTATTACAAGCTCCTCCCCGAAGAGGCGCTGGATGACGAGGGATGGTTTCACACCCGTGATGCGGGGTATCTCGACGAAGGGGGATACCTCCACTGGTCGGGTCGCATTTCCGGCTTGATCAAGACGGCCGGCGCCAACGTCTCCCCGATCGAGGTAGAGACCCGGGCGGCCGAACTCAAGATGATCGGTGTTTGCACGGTCATCGGCGTGCCTCACCCGACGCTGGGAGAGGCGGTGGTGTTGGCGGGCGTGTCGCTCGAGGGGGTCGAGTTCGAGGCGGACCGGTTCGCGGCCTACCTCCGCCAGTACCTGGCTTCCTACAAGGTGCCGAGGCGGGTGCTGCTCTTCCATGAGGCGCAACTGCAGTTCACCTCGAGCGACAAAGTGCGAATCGATCGGGTCCGGCAGCTGGTGATCGACCGACTGATCTCGTCAGATGACGACCTGGAGTGGATCAGCTTCCTTCGTACGTGCAGAGCCGAGAGCGCACGATAGCTACTCAGCCGGTGACCTCGATGCCGAGATAACGCTCGAACACGTCATCGCCTTGCACCTCGTTGGCCGGGCCGGAGAAGACGATCTGACCCCGGTTGATCAGGTAGACCGAGTCGGCCAGCTCGAGCGCCCGGGTGACGTACTGCTCGACGATCAAGAGGCATACGCCGGATTCGGCGATTCGTTTCAGGGTGTCAAAGATGCGGTTCACGATGAGCGGAGCCAGCCCGAGGGATGCCTCGTCAACAACGACGATCTTCGGCTCCGACAGAAACGTGCGGACCAACGCAAGCATCTGCTGCTCACCACCGCTGAGGCTCCCGGCAAACTGCCTCATCCGACTTCCGAGCACCGGAAACGCATCCACCGCCTTTTCGATGGACGCCGCCTCGGTCCCTTTCGGTGACTGCAGGATGAGATTGTCCCTGACCGTCAACGACGGGAAGATCCCGCGTCCCTCCGGCAGGTGACAGAGGCCCTTGCGCGACATGTAGTACGGCTTGCGCCCGGTGACGTCTTCGCCTGCGAGCATTACCTGGCCGCTCATGGGCTTGATCAGCCCCGAGGCGGCGCGGAGGAGCGTCGTCTTGCCGGCACCGTTGGGACCGAGCAGTGCGACGACGGTCGCGTCCGGCACCGAGAGGCTGACGTCCCGGAGCACGACGGTGTCGCCGTACCCTGCGGTGACGTTCTCGATCTCTAACACCGGATCGGTTCGCCTTCCGCGTCGTGAAAGACGCCCATCACGCCGGCTCGGTCACGTGTTCAGCAGCAGGGGCGCCTTCCTGATGCTCCTCGAGAACCTCTTCCTCGGAACCAAGGTAGGCCGCCCGCACGACATCACTGGCCAGCATCTCGTCGGCCGTACCCTCGAAGACAAGGCGGCCGAAGTCCAGGACATAGATGTGGGCGCAGACTTGCCGGACCAGGGCCATATCGTGCTCAACCAGGAGGATTCCGGTGCCCCGCTCCGCCACCACTCCGCTCAGGACATCGCCGAATCTCCTGGTTTCGGCCGCGTCCAGGCCAGCCGACGGCTCATCGAGCAAGAGCAGGTCGAACGGGCCGGCCAGCGTCCGGGCTAGCTCGACCATTCGGCGCTGACCCGCCGGCAACAGCCCGGCTTGCAGGTCCGAGATCGGGCGGATCCCCGTAAGCTCGATGGCGTCGTCCACGGCCTTCTG
>JBPYFF010000100.1:0-3137 GCA_051984455.1 Acidimicrobiales bacterium
GTTGACCACCCCGACCCGGCTGTGCCGGGGCTCGTCCATCGGGGTCGGGTTCCACAAGTAGGCCAGGTGGCGGCCGTCGGGGGCCCAGGACGGGAGGCTGTAGGAGGCGACCGTCTCGGTGAGCTTGTGAGGCTCGTCGCGGCCGTCAGCCGCAGTGATCCACAGGTCGGCAGCCGCATCGAGGTCCCTCGTGTCGTGTCGTGCCGACACGAACGCCAGCTGTGACCCGTCAGGCGACCAGGTCACACCCTGCGCCTCGTGTTCGCCCGGGGTCACGAGGAGGGGTTTGGCACTGCCGTCGACCGGGACGACGAACAGGTGCTTGGGGCGGTCGACGATCCACCCCTCGTTGTCGAGCCGGAACTGCATCCTGCGCAGGTGACGGGGTGGCATGTCTTTTTCTTTGCGGGTTTCTCCCGCCTTGCCGTAGCGGCCCTCGTCCCGGTCACGGGCCACGAACGCCAACCGCTCGCCGTCCGGCGACCACGCCAGCTCCGTTACCTCCTCTGGCCAGCTGGTGACCACCACCGTCTCGCCGCTGACGGTGACCGGGATGACCAGCACCTGGGATCCCTTCTCTTCCCGATGGGAGACGAAGGCCAGCACCCTCCCGTCCGGCGACCACCTGGGGAGGCCGTCTCTGGCCTCCCCCGACGTGAAGGGTCGGGGCCGGGTGGAGCCGTCCGTCGGTGCCAGCCAGATCCGGCTGCGGTACTCATTGCCGTCCACATCGACGCTCACCACCGTGAAGGCGACCGAGCTACCGTCGGGCGAGAGCTGCACGGCCGTGGCTTGACGCAGGAGGCCGATGTCGGACGGAATCATGCCTCGCATGCCCAAGACCCTAGAGTGTGCTGAGCCCGCAGAGGAGGAGAAGATGCGGATCGTTGTCGACCGGGACTTGTGTGAGAGCAACGCGGTGTGTATGGGGATCGCTCCCGAGGTGTTCGAGGTCCGCGATGACGACAACCTCTACATTCTGCAGGAGCATCCGGACGAGTCGCTTCGAGCCAAGGTGACCGAGGCGGTTCGCATGTGTCCGAAACAAGCCTTGAGCATTGAGGAAGAGGCGGAGGGAAAGTAAGTGGCAACAATGGGGCAACCCGTCATCGTCGAAGCGGTGCGCACGCCCATCGGCAAGCGCAACGGGCAGCTCTCCGGCTTCCACGCAGCCGAGCTCCTCGCTACCGCTCAGGTGGAGGTCGTCAAGCGATCCGGCATCGATGCTGCTCTGGTCGAGCAGGTGGTCGGGGGATGCGTTACTCAGGCGGGCGAACAGGCATCGAACGTCACCCGCAACGCCTGGCTCTCGGCCAGCTTGCCGTACGAGGTGGCCGCCACGACCGTCGATTGCCAGTGCGGGTCATCGCAGCAGGCCAACCACTTCGTGGCCAACCTGATCACCGCCGGTGCCATCGATGTCGGAATCGCGTGCGGCATCGAGGCGATGAGCCGGGTCGGCCTGGGCATGAACGCCATCAACGGGCCGGGGAAGTCGAAGCCCGACAACTTCCCCTGGGACATGCCCGATCAGTTCGGCGCGGCCGAGCGGATCGCCGAGCGGCGCGGCATCACCAGAGCGGAGGTGGACGAGTTCGGGCTGGCATCGCAGCAGAAGGCGGTCAGGGCGTGGGCCGAGGGGCGGTTTGACCGGGAAGTGTTTCCGATCGAAGCGCCGGTCGCGGGCGCCGGCGAGGCGGGCGAGCGTCAGCTGGTCACCAGGGATGGCGGCCCCCGGGAAAGCACGATCGAGGGCCTGAGCAAGCTCAAGCCGGTGTTGCCTGACGGGATCCACACCGCCGGCAACAGCTCACAGATCTCCGATGGCGCCGCGGCGGTGTTGTGGATGTCGGAGGAGCGGGCCCATGAGCTGGGGCTGCGGCCGCGAGCCCGTATCGTCGCCCAGGCGCTGGTCGGAAGCGAGCCGTACTACCACCTCGACGGCCCCATCGACTCGACCCGCCGGGTGCTCGAGAAGGCGGGCATGACGATGGCGGACATCGACATCTTCGAGGTCAACGAGGCGTTCGCATCCGTCGTGCTGTCATGGGCCAGGATCCACGAGCCCGACATGGACAAGGTGAACGTAAACGGTGGTGCGATCGCCCTCGGTCATCCGGTCGGCGCCACCGGCAGCCGCCTGATCACCACCGCCTTGCACGAGCTGGAGCGACGGGATGGAAACCTCGCCCTTGTCGCCATGTGCTGCGGCGGGGCACTGGCGACCGGGACGATCGTGGAGCGCATGTAAGGTCCCCCGAAAGCTTTGGGCACGCCAGCTGGTAGTCCCAGGCGGGGACATATGCCCAAAGCTTGAGGGTCCCCGCCGCAGCGCCGCCCCTGCTACTTCCCCCGCTGCTACTCCCCCCGCGCCACCTGGGCCGCCCACCGGTAGTCGGGCTTCCCGCTCGGTGAGCGCATCATCGACGTGACGATCGTCAACTGACGGGGCACCTTGTAGCCGGCGATCTTGGCCCGGCAGTGGCCCTGAAGGTCCTCCAGCGTCACCCGTGACCCCGACCGCAGCTCAACGATCGCCGCCACCCGCTGGCCCCATCGCTCGTCCGGCACACCGACCACGGTCGCGTCCCAGACGGCCGGATGGGATTTGATGGCCGCCTCGACCTCCTCCGGGTAGATCTTTTCGCCGCCCGAGTTGATCGACACCGAGCCCCGTCCCAGCAGGGTGATGTTCCCGTCCTCGTCGACGGTCGCATAGTCGCCCGGCATCGAGTAGCGAACGCCGTCGGCGCCGATGACAAAGGTCTCCGCCGTCTTGGCGGGATCCTTGTAGTAGCCGATGGGGATGTCGCCCGAACGGGCCACCTTTCCGATCTTGCCGGTGCCGGGCGGGATCGGCTTCAGGTCCTCATCCAGGACCACTGTGCCCGGTTGAGGGCTCACCGTCGGCCCCCCCTTCATGGCGGTATGGCCGGCTTCGATGCGGACCAGACCGTTGTTGCCGCTCTCCGAACTGCCGATGGCTTCGTTGATCAGCAGGTTGGGCAACAGGCGAAGCAGATCGTCCTTGACCGACGGTGAGAACAACGCCGCGGTGCTGCTGATCGCCGCCAACGACGAGGTGTCGTACCTGCCCTCCGCCTGTCCGGCTTCGAGTGCATTGACGATCGGGCGTG
>JBPYFF010000101.1:0-3019 GCA_051984455.1 Acidimicrobiales bacterium
CATCGGAGTACGCCGCCAGGCGGGAGGCGCTGGTGGGCGCCCTGGCCGCGGCGGGAGTCAACGTTGAGGCCCCGTCCGGATTGAACGTGTGGGTCCCCGTCCATGAGGAGCAGGCCGTCGTGGCGCGTCTGCTGGCGCAAGGATGGTTGGTTGCCGCGGGGGAGCGGTTCCGGCGCCGAAGCCGGCCGGCGGTGCGGGTCACCGTGGCCCGTTTGTCGCCGGGCGACGCTCCGGTCGTGGCCTCATTGCTGGCGTCGGCGCTCGGCCCCGGGCCCCGGCTCGGGTGACCGGAATGCATTCTCGGCAGCGTTACCCACACCTCGTGTCGGTAACGCTTCCGAGAACGCGGGCTACGCCATCGAGACCAGCTCGAGGAAGTCGTCGTCCCACGAGTCGAGGGTGCCATCGGGCATGAGCAGCACCTCGTCGGGCGACAGGTCGGCAACGAAGCTGGTGTCGTGGCTGACCAGCACCATGGCGCCCGGCCAGTCGGCCAGGGCCGAACCGATCGCGGCTCTCGAAGGCGGGTCCAGGTTGTTGGTCGGCTCGTCGAGCAGCAGGAGGTTGTGCCGGCCGGCGACGAGCTGGGCCAGGGCCAGCTTGGTCTTCTCCCCGCCCGACAGAGTTTCGCCGTCCTGGTAGGCCATCTCGCCCGTCAGGCCGAACATCCCGAGCAAGGAGCGCAGCTGCACGTCGGCTACCTCAGGACCGCTGGCCGACCTCATGTGTTCGAGGACGGAGACCGCGGCCTCGATGCCCTCATGCTCCTGGGCGTAGTAGCCGACCGAGACGCCCACACCCAGGCGGAATGATCCGGCCGACGCTGGCGTGACCCCGGCGAGGATGCGGAGGAGGCTGGTCTTGCCGGCCCCGTTGAGACCCATGATGAGCAGCCGCCGGCCGCGCTCGACCGCGAAGTCGATGCCGTCGAAGACGGGTGTTTTGCCGTAGGCCTTGGTCAGGCCGTCGGCCTCGAGCACCAGCCGCCCGCAGTGAGGAGGGGCGGGGAACCGGACGCGATACCGGCGCTCCCGCGCCGGGCCCGAGACGGCCACGGCCCGCAACCTGGCAACCCGCTTGTCGAGCGACTTGGCCACGCGGGCCCGCTTCGCCGTCTGATGGCGCATGGCATCGGCCAGGGTTCTGAGCCGGTGGATCTCTGCCTGTTGGCGCTCCGCCAGGCGGGTCTGCCGGGCCTCGTCCGCCGCTCTGGCCTGCCGGTACTGCGAGTAGGTCCCCTTGTACTCGACCAGGTTGCCTTCGTCGAGATGGAGGACCCGCGACAGGGCCGAGTCGAGCAGTTCGAGGTCGTGGCTCACCACCAGAAGGGCGCCCCGGTAGGTCCGGAGGAAGCCCATGAGCCAGCTCTTGGCGTCGGTGTCCAGGTGGTTGGTGGGCTCGTCCAGGAGCAAGACCTCGCTCCCGGCGAACAGGATGCGGGCCAGCTCGACCCGCCGTCGTTCTCCACCGGAAAGCACAGCCAAGGGCATGTCGACGCGATCGGCTCCGAGGCCAAGCCCGGCAGCCACCCGTCGAACCTCCGACTCGGCCGCGTATCCGCCCGCGGCCCGAAAGGCATCCTCGGCCCGGGCGAAGCGACCGATGTTGTGCTCAGAGGGGTCCTCCTCCATCGCAAGCCTGAGCTTCTCCAGGCGGCGGGCGGCGTCGTCGAGCTCCCGGCCCGACAGGACGTGGGCGAGCGCGGTGGCGTCGACACCGGCACCGAGCGGCCGGGGCTCTTGCGGGAGGTAGCCGAGCGCACCCTGACGGAGGACGGTGCCTTCTGCGGGGGGCAGTTCTCCGCCGAGCACCCTGAGGAGGCTGGTCTTCCCCGCCCCGTTCCGGCCGACCAGGCCCACCTTCTCGCCGGCGCGCACCGTGAAGGACGCCTCCACCAGTGTGAGGCGCCCGCCGACCTCCACGCTCAGGTCGCGGGCCTGGAGCACCCGTCAATCATGGCGGCCCGTTCCGCCTACCGGCGAGCGAGTTTCCCTTGGGCTACCCGGCCTCTCCATCCGGCGGCCCACCCGCCGGCGACGGCTCCACGCTCGGGTGGTCGGCCCGCTGGGCCCGGCGACGGGCTTCGGCCTCGGCCAGCGAGGCGATCTCGCGGAGCGGGCGGCGAAGCCGCCGGGCCACCCGGGCGGCATCGTCGTACTCGGCCTTCACCCGCCCCGGACTCACCTTGACCCGGACGGGGTAACCGTCAACCTCGACCTCGTGAAGGGATCGGGCCGCCAGCCACCGTGAGACGGTCTGGCCGCGGACGCCGAGAGTCCCGGTTTCCGACATCAGCACCTGGGCGATCTCGTCCGCCAGCGCGGGGTCGCAGAGCGCGCTCACCAGATGCGCGGGACGGCCCTTCTTCATGATCACCGGCGTGATCCAGGCATCGTGGGCACCGGCGCTGAGGAGACGGTCCACCGCGTGGGCCAGGACCTCGCCGGTGGCGTCATCAAGGTTGGTTTCGAGGAGAACCGCCTGCTGACCGCTCGTCACCAGGGCGTCGGTCGCGGCGCCGGTGGCATCGACCGCTTGGCCGAGCACGACCTGCACCACGTTGGGAAGGCCTTCGAACTCCTTCGTTCCCGCGCCGAAGCCGGTCGCGTCGATCCGCATCGCGGGCATCGGCCCCCAACCGACCGCGAGGGCGGCGAGCAGGGCGGCGCCGGTCGGCGTGGTCAGCTCGACCGCCAGATCCCTGCCGTAGGTGGGAGCGTTGCGCAGCAGTTCGACCACCGCAGGGGCGGGGTTCGGCAGGACGCCGTGGCTGCCGCGGATCATTCCGGTGCCGGTGGCCACCGCGCTGGCGTAAACCTCGTCGACGCAGAGGAGCTCAAGCGCCGCGCATGTGCCGACGATGTCGACGATGGCATCGATGCCACCCAGCTCATGGAAGTGAACCTGGGCTGACGGACGGCGGTGGATGCGGCCCTCCGCCTCGGCCAAGACGGCAAAGGCGGTGAGGGCACGCTCCCGGACCCGCTCCGGCAAGCGAGCTTCGGTCAACAGCCCGGCG
>JBPYFF010000102.1:0-3451 GCA_051984455.1 Acidimicrobiales bacterium
GATCCGCATGCTCGGAACCGCCGCCACCGATCTCGCCTGGCTGGCCGAAGGACATCTCGACGCGACTATTACCCTCTCCAACAACCCGTGGGACATGTCCGTCGGCGTCGTCATCGCTCGGGAGACCGGCCACAGGGTCGTGGATGCTGAGGGCTACGACTACAGCATCGACAGCCCAGCCACCATCGCCGCCCACCCGCACCTGCTTCCCGAGGTCCTGGCGCTCCTGGAAGCCTCCGTCGGCCTCGGCAATCCCAAGACTGCTTCGGTTCGACGCGGGGCTTGACCTCGACCGGAGCACCGGATCTCCGAACGGGTACTGACTATCCTCGAGCCCTAACATGCTCGCGCATGTGGCGGGGCCTGAAAACTGGTCGGGTTGAGGGTCGTCGGTGACGTCGTCAACCAGCTTGCGCCCGACCGGCACGGTGACCTTTCTCTTTACCGACGTGGAGGGAAGCACCCGGAGCTGGGAGCGGGATGAGGAATCGATGGCGGCCGCTCTGGCGGACCACGACCGTGTCTTGCGCCGGGTGATCGCTGACCAGGGCGGGTATGTTTTCTCGACCTCGGGCGACTCGTTCGCGGCCGCGTTCAGTTCGGCCCGGTCGGCGGTCGAGGCGGCCGTGGCCGGGCAACGACTGCTCGCCCCGACCGGTCTTGCGGTGCGCATGGGACTTCACGTCGGCGAGGCCCACGAACGCGACGGGGACTATTTCGGCCCCGACGTCAACCGGGCAGCCCGGATCATGGCGGCGGCTCACGGCGGCCAGATCCTGGTTTCGACGGCGGTGGCGGATCTGCTGGCCGGCCGAGTCGCGTATCGGTCCCTAGGGGAGCACCGGTTGCGGGATGTGTCGGAGCCGGTGCAGCTGTGGCAGGTGGAGGCGGACGGTCTGCGCCAAGCTTTTCCGCCGCTGCGCTTCGCTCGCACTCGACGGCCCGGCGTCGCCCTACCCCTGACCTCCTTGGTCGGTCGTGACGACGACCTGGAGGGCCTGGTCGGGATGCTGGCCGCGCCGTCGGTGATCACTCTGACAGGCGTCGGGGGCATCGGCAAGACCCGGCTGGCTCGCCAGGTGGCGGCGATGGTGGCCGACCGTTTTGCCGACGGCGTGTGCCTGGTGGAACTGGCCTCGGTCGGGGACCCCGACCTGGCGGCCGAGGCGGTGCTGGCGGCGCTGGGCTCCCGGCGGCGTGACGGCATGAGTGGCCTCGGATCGGTGGACGATTTCTGCGCCGTCCGGCACACCTTGGTGGTGCTGGACAATTGTGAGCACGTTCTCGACGCGGCTGCGGCCGTCACGCAGGCGGTTGTGGCCGGCCGGACGTGTGCGGTACTCGCCACTAGTCGCGAACCGTTGGGAGTAGAAGGTGAGAGGGTGTGGCCGGTCTCAGGCCTGCCCGATCGGGACGGGGTCGCCCTCTTCGCCGACCGGGCAGCCGCTATGGGGGCCGCGAACATCGACGGCGCCGATCAAGTGGCCATGGCTGAGATTTGCCGGCGGCTGGACGGCATCCCGTTGGCGATCGAGCTGGCCGCGGCGCGGGTGCGATCGATGCAACTGGGCGAAATCCTCGAGCACCTCGACGCCCGTTTCGATCTCCTTCGCGGCGGACCCCGCGACGCCGGCGAACGTCACCGGACCCTCCAGGCTGCGCTCCAATGGTCGTATGACCTGCTGACCGAACCGGACCAGGTTCTTTTTCGCCGCCTGGCCGTTTTTCCTGGCGGGTGCACCGCCCGGCAGGCGTCAGCCATCTGCTCTGTATCGGGATCTGACCGCGGAAACCGGTTGGACGCCGTAGATGGCCTCGATCGTCTGGTGGCCCGGTCGATGCTGACCGTCGACACCACCCGACCGGAGACCCGCTACCGGCTGGGAGAGTGCCTGCGACAGTTCGGTCGCGACGCCCTCGCTTCAGCCGGGGAGCTTGATGAGGCCAGAAGGCGGCATGCGGAGCACTTCCTCGATTTGGCCGAGGTCCAGCGACACCGCCAGAGCACCGCAGACGCGCCTGAGGCCGCGGCCGCCTTCGGCGACGAATGGGAGAACCTGAGGGCCGCGAGTGAGTGGTTCGCCGAACGTTCCGATCATCACCAGGCGCTCCGGTTGGTCACCGCCGCCTGGTGGTACGCCTTCACCAGCCTGCGTTACGAGCTGCGGGCGTGGGCGCAGACCGCCGCCTCCTTGCCGGGGGCGCGCACTGATCCGCGGTGGCCGAACGCGGTGGGTGCCGCCGCTTTCCTGGCCTGGGGTGCGGGGGAGCTCGACGAGGCGCTCGCCCTCGGCCAGGAGGCCAGCGCGGTGGCGAGAGCCGGCGGACTCCCGGAGGTGTTCGAGGCTCATCTCGGGATCTTCGCCGGCGCCGGCTACCTCGGCGACGCGGCGACAGCCCGGTCCGCGGTCACCTCAATGGAATCGATCACCGCCCGCACACGAGACCCGCTTGAGACGGGTTGGACCGCAATGTGTCGGGCGGCCGCGCTGGCGACTTGGGACATGACGCGAGAATCCTTCGAACGGGCCTACCAGTACGCTCGCAAGTTTCTGGTCCAGGCCCAGGAGAGAGGGAATCCGTACGAGCTGGCCACCGCCTACAACGTGCTCATCTACACGTGCGGCCTGACAGGAAGAGCGGAAGAGGCCCGGCAAGCCCATCGGGCCGGTCGGCGATGGAACGACGCCACCGATTACCGTCACGCGACTGCATACTCCCAGTGGGCGACCGCCGTGCCGCTGCCTGCTCAAGAAGCTCTCCGGATGCTTCCCGAGGCGATCCGCCTGTTCCGTGGGGTTGACCGGACCCAGCTCATGAACGCCCTTGAAGTTGCAATCCGGAAGCTGGCCGATCTCGACTGCACTGACAGGCTCGCGGTCATATATGGGGCGATGCGCCACCAGGGTCGAGCCGAACGTCGCTTTGCGCTGTATCGGAAGGCACAAGCCGACGGCAGCGAATTCCAAATGGACTACTTGGGGCTCGAGGCATCCTTCAAAGAGGCGGTGGGCCCGCACCTGGACCAGCTGACCCAGGAAGGAGAGACGTGGACCCCCAATGAACTGATCGACGCCGTCTTGGCCGAGATCGATTTCGCCCTCGAGATGCCACATCAGAACATGCCCGAGGAAACTTCTCCCACCGGCTCGTAGCCATCGGCTTTTCCCTCCCCTATGCCGAACATTCCAGACAAGGGCTCAGACCGCTTCGCCCTCCCTACACCTGAAAGGCGCCGACCATCAACCAACTCCCGGTACAGCGGCGACCGGCTCAGGCGACGGGTCACTCCCTCAGCTGCTAGCTGTGGTTTACGCCGTCATGGGTCAGGTTCGGAGTGGCTACCTGACGCCGCCGGTCCCCCAGCGGTTCGAGACTGTGCCTCCTGGTCGAGAGAACCGACGCTGAGACGAAGGGGGCGACCTTGCCTGTGGAGAAGTGGGACGCCCAT
>JBPYFF010000103.1:0-14372 GCA_051984455.1 Acidimicrobiales bacterium
CCCTGGCCTGCTCGACCGGTACATCCTGGCCAAGACACACGACCTGGTCGTGCGGACGAGCGAGTGCATGGACCGCTACGACCTGTCAGGGGCGTGCGCGGACGTGGAGTCCTTTCTCGACGCCCTGACCAACTGGTACATCCGGAGGTCGCGGGATCGGTTCTGGGGGACGTCGGCGGAGACGGGAGCGGGCGGATCCGCGGCCGATCGGAGAGACGCCTTCGACACGCTCGCCACCGTGCTGGAAGTCCTCTGCCGGGTGGCGGCACCGCTTCTGCCGCTGCTGACCGAATCGGTCTGGCGAGGGCTGACGGCCGGCGCGCTCGGGCGGTCCGTCCACCTGCGCGACCGGCCCGATCCCGATCAGCTCCAGGCTGATGCTGCCCTCGTGACGCAGATGGACCGGGTTCGAGACGTGTGCTCGGCCGCCCACTCCATCCGCAAGGCCCGTCGTTTGCGGGCCCGCCTGCCCCTTGCCTCCCTGACGGTCGCGGCGCCCGATGCGGCCGACCTGACGCCATACGTGGACCTCATCAAGCAGGAGGTCAACGTGAAGGACGTCAGACTGACCGGCGAGGTCGAGGACGTGGCCGACCACGTCCTCACGGTCGTGTTCAAGGTGGCCGCCCCGCGGCTCGGCCCTGCGACCCAGAGAGTGGCGGTCGCGGCCCGCACCGGCGATTGGGAGCTCACCGGCGACGGCCGGGTCCGGGTCGGTGAGGCCGTCCTCGAGCCGGGCGAGTACGACCTCCGGCTTCGTCCCCGCGCCGAGGACATCAGCCGTGCCCTGCCCGGCGATGACGGAGTGGTCGTCCTGGATGTGGACGTGACCGCCGATCTCGAGGCGGAGGGTCTGGCCCGAGACGTAGTCCGGCTGGTGCAGCAGGCTCGCCGGGACTCCGGTCTCGATGTGACCGACCGGGTCAGCCTGGAAGTGGCCGGGCCAGCCGAGGTCGTCGCCGCCGTCGACGGCCATCGGGAGTGGGTGGCCGAACAGGTGCTGGCCGTCGACCTCGCGCTCACCGACGAGAAAACGCCGGATGCGTCAGGCTTTTTCGCCCGCGAGCTCCCCGACGGGCGGGTGGCCTGGATCAGGATCGAAAGGACCGACCGGGCCCAGGACCCTTAGGACGCGGCCGGAGAGCTAGCCGCGGCGCCGCCAGCGGCCCCCGAAGCGCTTGGCCTCGGCCAGGTCCTGGTCGAAGAAGTCGTCGGCGGCGGAGTCGGACAACTCGGCATCCTGATCGTGGATCCGGGGGCGGGCCATCTCCGGAGGAACAGGGGGGACCTCGGGCAGGTCGTCCTCTGATGGCCTGGGACCGAGGGGATCGGGCTCGTTGACCGCCCGCCGGAGCTGAGCGAAGTACGGGTCGGCCGTGCTGTCGACACCCTCGTCCGGTTCCTCCAGCTCACCGGGTGGCGGCTGCCATGCCATGGTCGATGGAAGCTCGGATCCGCGGTCAGCGGCCGGCTGGGCCCGGTCGGCCGAGTCGGGACCGGGCGGAGCGGGCGGCGGCGGTATCCCGGCCGAACGGCTGGGAGACAGGTCCAGCGGGCGACTGGTGGGTGCGGGCGAGAGCAGAGCGGCCTGGTCGATCTTCGCCAGTGCCTCCGAGAGGTTCGCCTTCAGATGCGCCCGGTGCTCGTCGACCCACCGCGTGAGGTTTTCGACGTCGGCCTGCAGTTGCTGGCGAGACGCCTCAAGCTTGTTGAGCTCTCCCTTGACCTCAACGAGGGCGTCCTCATGGGATCGCCGGGCTCGCTCCTCCGCCTCCCCGATGATGGATTGGGCCTGCTGTTCGGCGCTGGCGAGGATCCGGGCGGCCTGCTCCCTCGCCTCTTGAACGGCCAGATCGGCGGTGCGCTGGGCCAGCACCAGGGTCCGGCGCAATGTCTCATCACTGCCCCCGGCCTCGTTGGCGGCCTGCTCCGCTCGCTGGGACCGATCCATCGCCTGCCGGAGCCGCTCCTGAAGAACCTCGATGCCGGCGGCCACCCGCTCGAGGAACTGATCGACATCCTCGGGGTGGTAGCCCCGCATCTTCTCGCGGAACTCGACTTCACGCAGCGTCTTGGGCGAGACGTCCATGGCGCAATGCTAGTTCCCGGCTTCTCAGGGCTGGCGGATCGGACTCGACTCAGAGCTTCACACGACAAAGAACGGCGCTGGTGAAAATCTCGATCCCGATGAGGGCGACAAGGAACGACATGTCGAAAATCCCGAGCGGGGGGATGACGCGCCGGAGCGGGGCGAGCACCGGTTCGGTGACCGCGTACAGGAACCGCACGATCGGGGCAAAGCCGGACTCGGGACCGATCGGAAACCAGCTGAGGATGGCCCGGGCGATGAGGACCAGGACATAGAGGTTTCCGAGCGCGCAGAGAGGATGACTGAGGTCGAAACCGCCGCTGAACACAGGCCTAAGACCGGTACAACCCGCGCTCTTGTAGCCGGCGCTTCTCCTCGGCAGAGACCTCGACGTTGGATGGTGTCAGCAAGAAGACTTGATCGGCCACCTTGTCCATCGCGCCGCCGAGCGCATAGGTAACGCCGCTGCAAAAGTCGATCATGCGACGCCCCAGCGAGCTCTCGGCACCCTGCAGGTTGACGATGACGGGCTGGCCGTTCTTGAAACGATCTCCGATCTCTTGCGCGTCGGCGAACTTCACCGGCGCCACAACGTGCACTCGGGCGTTTTGCACTGAGGGTGTGATGGGCCGGACGACGGCCGGGCGGGGAACAACGCTGCCCGCCCCCATGTCCTCCCTGCTCTCTCGGGGCAAGGTGCGGACTCCGCCCCCACCAGACGGATCCCCGGAATCAGCCGCGTGTGTCCTCGGCGCAGCCGGCCGCTGCGGCTGCGGCTCCTCGTACGCTTCGTACTCCTCGTAATCATCATCGACGAGTCCGAGGTACACCATGGCTCGCCGAACCATCCCAGATGCCATCAGTCGCCTCCCATCAAACGAGCCTATCGTCGCAGGCGTGACGTTCCGGGGCGCGGACCGAACAAACCACGTCCAATCCGCACCATTGTCGCGCCCTCCTCTACCGCCACCTCGAGATCCTCGGTCATGCCTATCGACACCTCTGGCAGCGCCAGCTGGCGGGCCAGTTCGACGACGGTGCGAAAGCCTGGCCGGGCCAGCTCCGATGGCCCGGAAGGACCGATCGCCATCAAGCCCAGCACGCTCAGCCCGAGGGCGCGCAAGTCATCGACCAGGGCGGGGACCTCTGCCGGGGCACAGCCGTGTTTGCTCGTCTCGCCGGAGATGTTCACCTGCACCAGGATGTGGGCGCCCGGGGCCCGTCGAGCAATCGCTTCGCCGGCTGCACGCCGGTCGACCGCCTGCCACACCGCGACGACTGGCGCAAGGGCCGGCACCTTGTTGCGCTGGATGGAACCGAGGAAGTGCCATCGAAGAGAGTCGCCGTCGACTGCGGATGCCTTGGCGATGAGCTCCTGGGCGTAGTTCTCCCCGAGGTCGCGGAGACCAGCGTCGCCGGCGGCACGAACCGCTTCGGGCCCAAAGCCCTTCGTCACCGCGACGATCGTGATGCGATGAGGATCCGCGCCCGTTCCGGCGATGCGGGCCCGGATGTCCGACAGGTTCCTCGCCACCGCGACGCTCACGGCAGCCATATCACCATTGCCTGACGTTGCGCGTCCCGGCGAGCCCGCCACGACCAGTGATCGGCCGAGCAGGCCGTGCAGATGCCCGCGTCCCAAACCAACTCGGCATCGGCGCGGGCCAGGGCGATCCTCACCGCCGCCGGCAGATCGAACGCCGTCGCTCCGTTGCGGTCGCGAGCCCTGACGCCCGGGCCGAAACGATCGACGAGATCATTGAGTTCGGCCTCTCCGAACTGGTAGCACTCGGCATGAATGCAGGGACCCAGGGCGGCCAGGACACGACCGGCCCCGAGCTTGCGCATGCTCGCAACGGCCGCCTCGATGACACCGGCGTACAGGCCCCGCCAGCCGGCATGGGCCGCACCGATGACGCCCTCGGGGCTGAAGAAGGCGACCGGGGCGCAATCGGCCGCAAGGATGGCGAGCGGGCCGCCGGCGACGGCGCTCACCGCCGCGTCGGCGGCCTGGCCGGCGCCTTCCCCTGGCCAGGTCACCCGCACCACGCCTGCGCCATGGACCTGGCGCAGCCACGTCCATGGCCGATCGACGAGCGCTCGCCGGCGTTCGTTGACGACGGGGTCGCGCCCGCCTGGATCGGCCATGTCGCCCTCAGCCCGCCCGGTGAATCGCACTTCCGCGCCGACAGAGCCGGCGCGGGCCGCGGCATCTGCATCCACGGTGGTGTCGGCGCCCCCGAGACGCAGCGCCGACACCACCGCGAGCGGGGTCCCCTACTTCAGGAAGGAAGGGACGTCGAACTCGTCGTCGCTGATGTCCATCTCGGCTTCGGCCAGCTCCCGCTCGGTCTCTTCGAGACCGAGGCCAGCTCGATCTGCCTGGCGGGACCTCGACTCGTCCCACCGGTCGAACCCGGCTGCAATGACGGTCACCCGGACTTCGTCACCCATTCCGTCATCGATGACCTGGCCGAAGATGATGTTGGCGTCGGGGTGAGCGACGCCGTGGATGATCTCTGCTGCCTCGTTGACTTCGAACAGCCCGAGGTCGCTTCCGCCCGCGATGTTGAGCAGGATCCCCCGGGCGCCGTCGATGGACGCTTCGAGCAGCGGGCTGGTAATTGCCAGCTTGGCCGCGGTGACCGCTCGCCCATCTCCTGCGGCGGTGCCGATACCCATGATGGCGGTTCCCGCGTTGTGCATGATCATCTTGACGTCGGCAAAGTCGGTGTTGATCAGGCCCGGTGTGGTGATCAGGTCGGTGATGCCCTGGACACCTTGCAGCAGGACCTCGTCCGCCATCTTGAAGGCGTTGACCATCGACGTCTTGTCGTTGGAGACGGTGAGCAGCCGATCGTTCGGGATCACGATCATGGTGTCCACTTTCTCCCGCAGCTGGGTTATCCCGGCGTCGGCCTGAACGGCGCGGCGCCGGCCTTCGAAGCCGAAGGGGCGGGTGACCACGCCGATGGTGAGGGCGCCGAGCCCCTTGGAGATCTCGGCGACGACCGGCGCCCCCCCGGTGCCGGTGCCGCCACCTTTGCCGGCGGTGATGAACACCATGTCGGCGCCCTTCAGGACCTCTTCGATCTCGTCGCGGTGGGCCTCGGCCGCCTCCCGGCCGACTTCGGGGTCGCTCCCGGCGCCGAGACCCCGGGTCAGCTCCCGTCCGATGTCGAGCTTCACATCGGCGTCGCTCATGAGGAGGGCCTGGGCATCAGTGTTGACGGCGATGAACTCCACGCCCTTCAGGCCGGCATCAATCATGCGGTTGACGGCGTTGACACCCGCACCGCCCATGCCCACCACCTTGATGACCGCAATGTAGTTCTGAGCTGCCCCGGCCATGTCATCCTCCCCGGGAACGATGATGTGAGCGACGGATAACGACAGCCGGGACCCGCGCCGGCCAGCCTGATCCCTCAACAATCAACCTGAAGTTGAGGGTTAGAGTTATGTCAACCTCTCGGAATGGTCGAGACAGTACCCGTCCCGTCATCGGTGGGTCAAGACTGGTGAAGTCGGCACACGGACGTCGAGCGTGACTGGACCTCTCATGGGGACCTGCTCCAGCAGCGTCCGGAGCGACAGCAGCTTGGCCGCGAGGTCGTCGGTGGAGCCGAAGAGCACGGTGACGTGTGGCGTCAACCGTGCTTGCAGCGTGCCGTCGGACCCGATGTCGACCCCCTGGAGCTGATAGGGCGATGCGGGCGACAGCGCCGTCTGGGTCGCGACCACCAGGGCAAGGGCAGCCCGAGCCCCCGTGGCCGGGGTCAGAAAGGAGCCGGGCGGCCCGGCTTTGCCGGCACCGTTGAGCGCGGGCAGGGCGCCGGGGTCTGCCGCCGGTCCGCTCGCCAGCACCCGGCCGTCGCGATCGACGATGGCGGGCTGGCCTCTCGCACCGGCAACCTGGGCGACCGGCACCCGCTCCAGCAGCCGGATTTCGACTGTGGCCGGCCAGCGGCGTTGAATGCTCGCCGATGCCACCCAGGGAAGGGCCATCAACTCGTGCCGCAGCCGGCCAGAGCTCAGGTCGATCATCTCAGGATGGCGATCGAGCGCCGTCACGGCCAGCACCGACGCCCGGGGGGTGTGGGCGTCTCCCGTCACCTTGACGTGCTGGACGGCCAGGAGCGGTGAACGGGCAAGCCCGGCGGCCAGGGCCGCCAGCGCCACGATCCCGACGATGCCCCCCACGATCTTGAGCCGCTTTCGGCCCTGCGCTCGCCGGACCGCGACCAGGCGCTCGCGGATGCGCGGGTTGATCGGCATCCCGGGGGACGGACCGACAGGCAGAACGTCGTCGAGGTCGCCGTTTCGTCGTGGCAACGGGACGGTTGGCCCGTCGTCGGGATCGACAGCGACGCCGGTCGTGGGGGGAAGGTCGCTCACGAACCGGGCTCTCGGGTCAGTCCTCTGATCATGGCGTCTTCGAAGCCGACCAGCTTGACTTCTGCCCGCAACGTCACGCCGAGCCGGCTGGCAACCTGCTCCTGAACGTCTCGCATCAGCGCCACGACGTCATCGGCCGAACCGCCAGGATCGGCCTGGATGAAATTGGCATGCTTGTCGGAGACCATGGCAGTCCCCCGCCGGTACCCCTTCAACCCTGAGGCCTCGACCAGCCAGCCGGCCGAGTCTGCGGGCGGCTCGCCAGGCGGATTGGTGAACACGGAGCCGGCGTTTTGACCACCGGGTTGATGCTCGCGCCGCCAGCGCACGATTTCGCGGATGGTGGCCTCGCTTGCGGCCGGGTCGCCGGCCGCCAGACGGTACTCGGCCGCGACCACGACGTGGTGAGCCTGGACGGCTGAGCGCCGGTATCCAAAGGCGAGCGCATCCGCGCTCACATCGACCGTCTGGCCGGTCCGAAGGTCGACCCACCGGCAGCCCGTCAACGTGTGGCGGGTATCAGCTCCGTGGCCGCCGGCATTCATCCGGAGCGCCCCACCGACCGAGCCGGGCACGCCCACCGCCCACTCCAGCCCGGTGAGGCCGTTCGACGCGGTCTGCCGGGCCAGCACGGGAAGCAGCACCGCCCCACCGGCTCGCACCACCTCGCCCGGGCGGAACTCGATCGAACTGAAAGCCTCGCCCGCGAGCATCACGACCAGCCCGCAGAAGCCCCGGTCGGCCACAAGCAGGTTGGACCCTCGGCCGAGTACGACCACCGGCAGGCCGCTCTCGGCCCGCGCCTGGCTGGCCAGCCGGAGGTCGTCGAGGGTCTCCACCCTGACAAAGACCGCGGCCCGGCCGCCCACGCCGTAGGTCGTGAGCGGCGCCAGCGGCACGTCCCGGCGGGCTCGCTCACCAAGGACGGCAAGCGCCTTTTCCACTTCCGGCCCCGCATCCGGTCGCATCTCCGCGCCGTTCACGCCGGCTCCGCCATCAGCTCGTCCGGGACCACGGTGAGGTCGCCCGCACCCAGGGTGAGGCAGAGGTCGCCCGGTTGAAGAACCCTCTTCAAGTAGTCGACGACTTCCCGAAGGCCAGGGAGAAATACCGCGGACTGCTCCGGGTGAGCATTCAGCACCGCCTCAAAGATCAGCCGGCCGGAGACTCCTGGTCGGGGGGCCTCGCCCGCGGCGTAGATCTCGGTGATGACGAGCCGGTCGGCACCGATGAACGCGTCGGCGAACTCCGCCCAGATGGTTGCGGTCCGCGAGTACCGGTGGGGCTGGAAGACGGCGACGATCCGGTTCCAGCCGCCTTTGGCTGCCGCGCCCAGGGTCGAGGCGACCTCGCCCGGCAAGTGGGCGTAGTCATCGACGTAGGTCACGCCCTGGCGTTCTCCCCGGAACTCGAAGCGCCGGGCCACGCCGCCGTAGCGGCCGAGGGCCCGACGAGCGGCCTCAAACGGCACGTCGATGCCGAGCGCGACGGCGAGCGCGCCACAGGCATTGCGGGCGTTGTGGACTCCTGGCACCGCCAGTCGCACCTCGCCCAGGCCCGTTCCCCCGGCCACGAGCGTGAACCGGCTGCTGCTGCGCGCCGTGCTCACATCAGTGATCCGGTAATCGGCCTCCGGCGAGGTTCCGTAGGTGACGGCACCGGCGTCTCGGCCCAATCGCAGGGCGACGGCATCATCGGCGCACACGATCCGGCCTGCTCCCGCGCCATGAAGGAACCGGGCAAATGCGTCCTCCAGCGCCGCCATGCTCCCGTAATGCTCGAGGTGGTCGGGCGCAACGCTGGTGAGGACGGCAAGGGAGGTGTGGAGCTCGAGGAAGGTCCCGTCGCTCTCGTCCGCCTCGACGACGAGCCACGGCCCCTCGCCCCAGGCGGCGCCCGCCCCAACCTCGTTGATGTCGCCGCCGATGATGTACGAGGGACGGAGGCCGGCTTCCATCAACACGAGCGTGAGCATGGACGCCGTCGTGGTCTTGCCATGAGTGCCGGCAAGAGAGATCGTCGGGCGGGCGGCCGTGATGGCGGCAAGGGTCTCCGCCCTGCGCAGGATCGGGATGCCCCGCCCCTGCGCCTCCACCAGCTCGAGGTTGTTGGGCGGGATGGCGGTCGAGACCGTCACCACCTCCGCCCCGGCCAGATTGTTGGCGTCGTGTCCGACAAACGTCGTCACCCCGAGCGAACGCAGCCGTTCGAATCCCGCCGAGGATTTGATGTCGCTCCCGGTTACGTGGTGACCCATGGCTGCCAGGGCGGTGGCGATCGCACTCATCCCCGTGCCGCCCACTCCCACGATGTGAATCCGCCGCGGTCGCGACAAGTCCAGTTCCGCCACGCCGCGCTCCCTTAGCCGGCGCGGCCGGCGCGACCGGCGAGCCGCCTCGAGTGCCGGCGGGCGTGCTGTTCGGCCAGCGCCGCGACCGCCGCCGCGGCGTCGGGACGAGCCAGTGAGCGGGCCGCGCTGCCCATGGCCGCCAGGTGAGCGGGATCGGCCAGCAGCGTGTCGAGCTCGGCCGCGAGACGGTCGGTGCCGAGCTGCTCGTCAGGGATCACCGTGGCGGCGCGGGCGTCGACCAGGGCGCGAGCGTTGGCGGTCTGGTGGTCGCCGGGGGCGCCCGGTAGAGGAACGAGGACGGCCGGCAGGCCGACCGCCGCCAATTCGGCCACCGTGCTCGCCCCCGCCCGGCACAGCACGAGGTCGGCGGCGGCGTACACCAGTTGCATCCGGTCCTCGAAGCGCACCTGTTGATAGAGCAGGCCACCCGGCACACATTGAGGCCGGGCGGCGGCGATGGCTTCCCAGTCCCGCACGCCGACCATGTGCCGCATGGCCATCCCGGTCCGCCCCGCCCACGCGGCGGCGAGGCCGACGACGGCGTGGTTGATCCGTCTTGCTCCCAGGGATCCTCCGATCACGGCCAGCACGACCGCGTCGAGAGGAAGCCCGAGGGCGCGTCTGGCTGCGGCCCGGCTGCTCGGATCCTCGCGGTCGACAGCAAGGACCTCCGGCCGCACCGGGTTGCCGGTGAAGACGGCCCGAGGCAGATCCGTTCCTTCAAAGGAGACGGCCGCGGCGCGGGCGAAACGCCCGGAGAGCCGGTTGGCGGCGCCGGGGACGGCGTTCTGCTCGGCGATGATGAGTGGCACCCGCAGGGCGACGGCCGCGATCACCGACGGGAGACTGGCATATCCTCCCACCGAGATCACCACCGAGGGGCGGTGCCAAGCGATGATTCCGGCGGCCTCGATGGTGGCGGCCGTGAGCCCCGCGATGGCAACCAGGTTGTCGACGGTCAGGTTCCGGGCGATGCCTCGTCCGGGGAGCAAGGTGATGGCAAACCCCGCCTCGGCCACCAGCCGGCCCTCGACACCGCGGCGTGATCCGACGAAATGCACCGAGGACGGAGGGTGACCACGCTCCACCAGGGCTCGCCCGATCGAGATGGCGGGGATCACGTGACCGGCAGTGCCCCCTCCGGCAATCACCGCCCAGGTGCCTCGCCCGCCCCACGCGTCTGGCACCCCGTCTTCGGCCACGTCGCTTGCTGTTCTCACGCCGCCCGCTTGGCGACGTTAGCCAGAATCCCGACCGCACCCATGGTGATGACCAGCGACGAGCCGCCAAACGAGACGAAGGGAAGCGGAACTCCGGTCACCGGCAGCAAACCGACAACGGCGCCGATATTGATCACCGCCTGGCCGACGATCCAGGCGGTGATGCCCGACGCGAGCAGGGCACCAAAACGGTCCGGTGCCCGGCAGGCGGCACGGACGCCGGCGACCGCGAAAGCGCCGAACAGGCCGAGGATGAGGAGCGTCCCGATGAGCCCGGTCTCCTCGCCGATGATGGCGAAGATGAAGTCGGTCTCTTGATTGGGGAGGTAACCCCAACTGGCCCGGCTGGCCCCGATTCCCATCCCGGCCAGGTGGCCGGAGCCAAGGGCAACGAGGCCCTGGGCTGACTGGTAGCCAGTGTTGCTGGCGTCAGCGAACGGGTGCAAGAACGCGGTCAGCCGCCGCCATCGGTACGGCGCGGCCACCGCCATGATGGACCCGATCCCGGCCCCGGCGAGCGCGATGGCGGCCGTGGGACCGAGGGGAGATCCGGCGACGTACAGCGCGCTGAGCACGATGCCCGCCAGGACGAGAGTGGTTCCCATGTCAGGTTGCAGCATCACGAGCGCCGCCATGACGGCGAAGACGACGATGACGGGGGTCATGCTGTAGCGCCAGTCGGACATACGGTGGCCCCGCCGGTCGAGCAGGTCAGCCGCGAACACAACGAGGGCAAACTTGGCCAGCTCCGACGGCTGCACCCGCCAGGTGCCGATTCCGAGCCAGCGAGACGAGCCGCTGACGCTGATGCCGAATCCCGGCACGAGCACGGCGACCAGCAGGCCGATGGTGACGATGACGAGCACTGGCCCAAGCCGCCGCCACCACCGATAGTCCATGCGCAGGGTCAACAGAAACGCCCCGGTGCCCAGGGTGAGCCAGAGCGCCTGGCGCTCGAAGTAATACCAGGGCGAGCCGTAGACCCGGATGCTCTCGATCGACGACGCCGAGAGCACCATGACCAGCCCGATCAGGTTGAGGACCACCAAGAGAGCGATCAGGAGGAGGAATCCGCCCGGCATGGAGGGACGCTTCCTGCCCGACCTCAAGCCGTCCGGGCGGGCCCCGGTCGCGGCCGTCGGCCGAACTGGCCGCCCGGCTGTCCGCCTTTCCAGCGGCCGGACCGGTGGCTCGAGGACGGCGGATCTGCTCGGCCGGGTGGGCTCGGTCACGGATGGCTCCCCTCTTTTTCCAGCTGGGCGGTTACGAGGAGGGTGAAGTCGTCGCCCCGTTCCCCGTACGAGTAGTACCAGTCGAACGAGGCACAACCGGGTGAGAGCAGCACTGCGTCCCCCGGCCGGGCCAGGGCGGCCGCGGTCGCAACGGCTTCGGCCATGCCCGCCGCGCTGGTGACGGCGACGCCCTCACAACCGGAGAAGGCGGCAACCACGTCGTGAGCTGACTCGCCGATCGCAACCACGGCTCGTACCGGGGGCGCGGTGCGGGCCAGCGCACCGAGATCGAGGCCCTTATTGCGACCGCCTGCGATGAGGACGACGGACGAGAAACCCGCGACCGCGGCGAGCACCGCCGCGGGCGTCGTGGCCTTGGAATCGTCGAACCAACGAACCCCGCCGGCCTCGCCGATGTATTCGACCCGGTGGGCAAGGCCGGGGAAGGTGGTGAGAGTGGCGCGACAGGCTTCCGTGCTGCCACCGGCCGCGAGCGCGACGGCCGAGGCCGCCAGGCCGTTGCCGAGATCGTGTGGCAGGGCACGAGGCAGACGCTGAATATCGGCCAGTTGCGTGCCCTCCGGACCGCGCAGGAAGCCGCCCTGACGATCGACCCAGAAATCGGCCGGGCCGCCGATGGAAAAGGTGATGCTTGTCAGGCCGGCCGGAAGGCCATTGCGGTCGTCTGTGCTCGCGGCCAGCACGGTCGGGTCGTCGCGGTTGATGACCGCCACGTCCCCCTGGCCCTGGGCCGCCCAGATCCTGGCCTTGGCGGCGGCGTAGTGGGCCATCGTCGGATGCCAGTCGAGGTGGTTCTCCGCCAGGTTCAGCCAGCAGCTGACGGCGGGGTGGAATCGTTGCGTGTACTGCAGCTGAAACGAGGAAACTTCGGTCACAATCGTTCGTGTCTCGACTGGAGCCGCCTCGATCAGGGGCAGCCCGATGTTGCCCGCGGCAATGGCGGCCTGACCCGACCGGTTCAACATGGCGGTGACCTGCGTGACGACCGTGGTCTTCCCGTTGGTGCCGGTGACCGCGATCAACGCCGGCCGGTCGGCCCGCTCCGCCAGGCAGTCCCAGGCCAATTCGATTTCCGACCGGACCGGTACGCTCGCCTCCCTGGCGATCGCGTACACGGGATGATCGAAGGCGACGCCGGGACTCGGCACGACCATGCTTGAGGATTCAACGAGGGCGGTCAGGGTTGCCTGGCTCGGGCAATCGACGAAGTTGACCCCGAGGTCGTCGGCATCTCGTTGACCGCCGGGCAGGGGCTGGTTGTCGACGACCGTGACCGCGGCCTGGCGCTGCCGCAAGTACCGGGCGACGGCATGGCCGGTCACGCCGAAGCCGACCACGAGGAAGGAATCCGGGCTGGCGGTCAACCGCCCCCTCCCCGTGACAGGAAGTCGGCGTAGAAGATGCCGAGGGCAAGGGCCGTGCACAGGCCCGCCAGTATCCAGAACCGGACGATCACCGTGGTCTCGGGCCAGCCGTCGAGCTCGAAGTGATGGTGGATCGGGGCCATGCGGAACACCCGGCGGTGGAAGGCACGAAAGGCGGCCACCTGGATGATGACCGACAGTGTCTCGATCACGAACAGTCCGCCGATGATGGGGAGCAGCAGGTCGACGTTCTCCAACAGAGCCAGCACGGCCAGCGCTGCCCCGATGCCGAGCGCACCCGTGTCGCCCATGAAGATGTTGGCCGGCGCCGCGTTCCACCAGAGGAAGCCGGCGCACGAGCCAAGGAGGGCTGCCGCGATGACGGCCTCATCCAGCGAGCCCGGGTTGCGATAAATGTTGAAATGCCGCAGTTGCTCGAAACCGATGACCGTGAAGGCGGCAAACGAGAAGACGGACGACCCCGCCGCCAGTCCGTCCAGGCCATCGGTCAGGTTCACGGCGTTGGTCGCGGCGAGGAAGATGAGCACCGCCCAGATCACCCACCCGACCTGGCTCAGCTCAATGCGGGTCGAGGTGTATCGAGTGAAGGACAGATGGGTGTCCACCTTGAGCCAGTACACGCACGCGCAGGCGAAGCCGACCGCCACAACCAGTTGACCGAGCGTCTTGGCCCGCTTGTTGAGCCCGAGACTTCGCTGGCGGCGGACCTTGACCCAGTCGTCGGCGAATCCGACGAGGGCAGCGGCGCCGATGGTCGCCATGGCGAGCAAGCCCCGGTTGGTGAAGACCGTCTTGGTGTGGGCGGCCAGATAGCCGACCAGCGCCGCCCCCATGATGGCGAGGCCGCCCATGGTGGGAGTGCCGGCCTTGGTGAAATGGCCTTGCGGTCCGTCCTCGCGGATCTGCTGACCGACCCCATGGCGACGCAACCACGCGATGAGGAACGGTGTGACAACCAGCGCTATGGCCAGCGCGAGACCGGCCGCGATCAGGAGAGCGAGCACTCTGCCCCCTTGTTCCCGAAGGCGCGCTCGAGGACCTCGCGGGCGACGTCGACGTCGTCGAACGCGACCCTGACCTCACCGATTTCCTGCACCGACTCGTGGCCTTTGCCGGCGATGACCACCGCGTCGCCCGGCCGCGCCGCAGCCAGCGCGTCGCCGATCGCCCTCACCCGGTCCGGCTGGATGCGGAGTTGACCCGGGCCAGCGGCGCCTGCCCGCACCTCGTCGATGATGCGTTGCGGGTCCTCATGGCGGGGATTGTCCGACGTAAGCACGACGAGGTCGGCCATCCGGGTTGCGACCGCCCCCATCTGCGGCCGCTTGGTCCTGTCCCGGTCCCCCCCGCAGCCGAAGACGACGATCAACCTGCCGGCGGGGGCGTCGGCGGGGGCCGGAGCTGCGCCCGGCCCAGACACGTCGATCAACTCCCGCGCCGAGGACAGGACCTCGGAGAGGGCAGCGGGCGTGTGGGCGTAGTCAACGAGGACCCGGAAGGGCTGGCCGGCATGAACCGCCTGGAAGCGACCCCGAACGGTCTCGACTGCGGCCAGCCCATCGGCGATCGCACCCAGTGGCACGTCGAGAGAGCGGGCGGTCGTGGCGGCGGCCAGGGCGTTGGCGATGTTGATGCGGCCACTCAGCCGCAGAGTGAGCGGAATTCCCTGCCAGTCGAACC
>JBPYFF010000104.1:0-6179 GCA_051984455.1 Acidimicrobiales bacterium
GACGTCTCCCCTCATTACCAAGGCGGACGGGACCAAGTTCGGGAAGACCGAGTCGGGAACCGTGTGGCTCGACGCCCGGCGGACCAGTCCTTATGAGTTCTTCCAGTACTGGATCCGCACGTCCGACGCGGAGGTGGGCGACTACCTCCGGTACTTCACCTTCCTCGAGCGGGACGCCATCGAGGAACTGGACCGGGCGACGGATGCTCACCCCGAGCGCCGGGAGGCGCAGCGGGAGCTGGCCCGTCAGGTCACGATCCTGGTCCACGGCGAGGACGAAGCGGCCCGGGCCGAACGAGCGGCCGCGGTCCTGTTCACTCCCGAGGTCGCCGGCCTCGATGAGGACACACTCAGGGCGAGCCTCGCCGATGCTCCGTCGCTCCTGGTTCAGCCGTCCGAGCTTGCCAATGGGATCTCGCTGGTCGAGGCCCTCGTGCGAACCGGGCTGGCGGCGTCGAGGAGTGACGCCCGCCGGCAGCTGCAGGCCGGCGGTGTGTATGTCAACGGCCATCGGGCCGATGCCGATAAGAGCCTCGGCCCCGGCGACGCGCTCCACGCCCACTACGTGATCCTGCGCCGGGGCCCCCGGGAGCACGCCGTTCTCATCGTCGGTTGATCGTTCCCAACGCCGCCCGGATGGCGGTCGCGACCGCCTCCATCGTCTCGTCGTCCGGGTAGCGCTGGCGGGGCCAGAAGAAGCCTCGCAGGCCGTCTTTGCGCTTGCGAGGAACGATGTGCAGGTGCAGATGGGGGATGCTCTGGCTGACGACGTTATTGATGGCCATGAACGTGCCGTCCGAGTTCGTCGCGGTCTGCACCGCCGCCGCCAGACGCTGGCCGGCTGCGAAGAGCGGGTCGATCATGTCAGCCGGCAGGTCGCCGATCGTCTCGTAGTGCCGCCTGGGGATCAGGAGCACGTGGCCGGGGAACACCGGACGCTGGTCCAGAAAGGCGAGAACATCGGGCTCGTCGAGCACCAGACGAGCCGGGATCGTTCCGTCGCGGATCCGGCAGAACGGACACGTCGTCGTGATGTCTGGCGCTGTGGTCACGGGCGGCGTGACCATAGTGGGCGCGAGCAGACGCGCCGCTCCACCGCAACGGTGTGGGACGATGCGGTGATGGCCGACGTTCCCTTTACGACGGGTCTGCCCGAGACGGTCCTTCCGATGCCTTCATCGGACGCGCGTGCGGCGCTGGCTGCCGCCATGGCCGAGCCGGAGGAGCGGCGCGGCGCCGCCCTGGCGCGGGTGGCCGCGGCCCACCCCCGGCTGCTCGAGGCCTGGGCCGCACTGGCGGAAGCGGCCGACGACGACATCGAGGCGTATGCCTACGCCCGAGTCGGTTACCACCGCGGCCTGGATGCCCTGCGCGCGGCCGGGTGGCGGGGGTCGGGCTACGTCCGCTGGCGGGAGGAGAGCAACCGGGGATTCTTGCGCTCGCTGGATCAGCTCCGGCGGAGGGCCGGCGCGATCGGGGAAGTCGAGGAGGAGGAGCGTTGCCGGCTCTTTCTTCTCCAGCTGGATCCGGAGTGGGATCGGCGGACCGAGGGCTAGGGGCGGAGATGGCCTCGAGCGAGAACGGGGAAGGGGCAAGCGACGTTATCGCCTATCTCGACCGGGCCGAGGGGGCCAGTCCCAGAGAAGAGCTGGTCATTCGACGGCGCGGGACGGTCGAGCAGGTCCGCATCTACGCCCTGCCCTCGCCGCCGCACTGGCATTGCCTGACGGTCGGCCTGGCCGACCTCGGGTTCGAGCTCACATTCCGGCTCGGTGGCAGCGGCGACGACCCGCCTGAGTGGACCGTGGATCTGCTGGCCAACCTGGCTGCCTATGTGTTCCGGACAGGCCGCGAATTTGCCGCCGGTCACCACGTCGATCTGCGAGGGCCGATCAAGCTCGACGATCCGACCGAGATCACCGCGGCCGCGATCGTCACTGACCCGGGCCTGCCGGCCTGGCGCGGTGTCGAGTTTCTGCAGCTGGTCGGGCTCACCGCCGACGAGCTCGAGCTGTGCCGCTCGTGGCGTACTGAGGCGGTGATCGAGTTGCTGGCCGCGAACGATCCCTTGCTCATCACCCGGCTCGAACGCCGGTCGCTGCTCGACGACCCGAAGGTGAGAGAACAGGCCGAGAGCGGCGTGGCGGCAGAGGGCAGCGCCCTCGAGGAGCTGCGAGTCGGCACGCTGGGGTGGGAACGCCGCGGTTGGTCAAAGTCGCGACTGATCATCACCATGGGCGCCGGGGTTGCCACCGGTCTCGGCCCGGCATTGCGGCGCAAGCTCAACCGGTCGGGGGCGAGCTTCCGGGTGATCGGCGACGCCGGCCACGTGCGCTTCGTGGTCGCCGAGGAGGCCGACTGGCAGGAGGGCGACGACGGCGTTCAGGTGGCGGTGCCGCTCGCCGCTGTTGAGGAACTGGCCGGCCTGTTCACCGGCGAGGAGGGCAGCGGCGGCCTGGCCATCCTGCCCGGTCTTCGCTTTGTTGTCGCTTCTTGAGCCGTACCCTTTTTGTATGGCTGGAAGCGCCAGCGCCTTTGACACCGAAGTCACTTCCCTGGCCACTCGCATTGCCGAGCTGGGGGCGGGGGAGCAGGCCCGCGTGTTCCGCATGTCGTGGTGGAACGACCGCATGCTCGGCTGGGCAATGTCCCATCCCTCGTTCAAGACCCAGCTCTTCCGCTTCGTCGACGTCTTCCCCGCGACCCACGGAGACGCCGACGTCCTCCGCCACGTCCGGGAGTACTTCGATGGTCCCGACGTCCCCAAGATGCTCGATCTCGGGATGGGGCTGGCTGACCACTTGCCTTGGGGCGATTCGGTAACCGCGTCGGTCGCCCGTCGCAACATCCGCCGGATGGCGGAACAGTTCATCGTCGGGAGCGGTCCGGAGGAAGCGGTCGACGGTCTGCACCGGTTGTGGCGGCAGGGGAGTGGTTTCGTGGTGGACCTGCTGGGCGAGAAAACGGTGACCGAGGCCGAGGCCGACCGCTACGCCAGCCGGGTGGTGGAGCTGGTCACGGCACTGTTGAAGTCAACCTCGATGTGGGCACCGGACGACCACCTCGAGCGCGACGACCTCGGGCCGCTGCCCCGGGTCGCGATCAGCATCAAGCCGACCGCCCTTGCTACCCACTACTCCCCGCTGTCACGGGAGGACGGCATCGCGGGCGCGGCCGCCCGGCTCCGTCCGATCCTCAAGATGTGCGCCGATCAGGGTGCATATGTGTGGTTCGACATGGAGCACTTCGATGCCAAGGACCTCACCCTCGAGCTGTTTCGGGGGCTGCTGGAGGAGCCTGAGCTCGAGGCGCTCGAGGCCGGGGTGGTCATTCAGGCCTACACCCTGGACGCCGCCGATGATCTGGCCGACCTGACCAGCTGGTCGGGGGTGAGGGTCGCCCGGGGCGGCCGTCCGATCGGGGTCCGGCTGGTGAAAGGTGCGTACTGGGACGCCGAGACGATCGCCGCCCGGGCGGCGGGCTGGCCATCGCCGGTGTTCGTGGACAAAGCCCAGACGGACGCCAACTACGAGCGCTGTGTCCGGTTCCTTCACGACCATCACGGCGAGGTGCGGGCCGCGTTCGCATCTCACAACCTTCGCTCGCTCGCCTATGCCATCACCTACGGCCGGGCCGCCGGCATCCCCGACAACGGCTACGAGCTCCAGATGCTCTACGGCATGGCCGAGCCGATTCAGGCGTCCATTCGCCGCCTCGGTTTGCGGGTGCGGGTGTACGCGCCGGTGGGCGAGCTGGTGCCCGGGATGGCGTACCTGGTGCGGCGGCTGCTCGAGAACACGTCGAACGAGAGCTTCGTCCGGCACCGCTTCGCCGAAGGCCGAGCCGTCGGAGAACTGGTGGCGCCACCACCGGCGGCGCCCCTGCCGGGGCCGCCGACGACCGGCTGGCACCGGCTGCCAACCGATCCGGCCGCGCCCCGGCCCTATGCCCCCGAGCCCCTCGCCGAGTGGAGGAGGGCACCGGTGAGGGCGGAAATGGAGGTGGCGCTGCGAGCGGCCTCCCCGGGAGCTGGTGGCTCACCCCCGATCGAGGTACCCGCCATCATCGACGGCCGGCCGCGGCGCGGCTCGGCGACCACGCTGTCCGTCGACCCCGCCCGCCCGTCCGTCACCGTCGCGGCGGTGGCGGCGTGCGGCCGGGCCGAGGCGGACGCAGCCGTGGCCGCGTGTGCCAAAGCGTGGAACGGCTGGCGGCGGGTGCCGGCGGCGGAGCGAGCGGCGGTCCTGTTTCGGGCGGCCGAATGGCTTCGGGCCCGGCGCTTCCAGCTCGCCGCGCTCGAAGTCTTCGAAGCGGGCAAGCCGTGGGCGGAGGCAGACGCAGACGTGTGCGAGGCGGTCGACTTTTGTGAGTATTACGGCCGGGAGATGCGCCGGCTGGACGCGGGCGGCGTTGTGCAGTCGCCGCCCGGCGAGATCAACCAGATGCGCTATCAGCCGCGGGGGGTGGTGGCGGTCATCGCTCCCTGGAACTTTCCCCTGGCGATCCCGACGGGAATGGTGACCGCGGCCCTGGTGGCCGGCAACGCGGTGTGTTTCAAGCCGGCCGAGCAGACCCCTGCTATCGCCTATCAACTCGTCCGGGCCCTCGAAGCAGGCGGGCTCCCGCCGGGAGTACTGGCCTTTCTTCCCGGTCCCGGCGAGACGGTCGGCGCCGCCCTGGTCGAACACCCGGGTGTCGCCATGATCGCCTTCACCGGCTCGCAGGCGGTCGGGCTCGCCATCAACCAGGCCGCCGCCCGCACGCTGCCCGGACAGCACCAGGTCAAGCGGGTCATCGCCGAGATGGGGAGCAAGAACCCGGTCATCGTCGACGCCGACGCCGACCTGGACCAGGCGGTGCCCGTGATTGTTGGTTCTGCCTTCGGGTTCAGCGGTCAAAAGTGCTCGGCCCTATCCCGGCTGATTGTCGTCGGCAACATCTTCGACGAACTGATGGAACGCCTTGTGGGCGCAACGTCGGTCCTGCGTATCGGGCATCCCCGGTCAATGGATACCGAGGTCGGCCCGCTCATCGACGCCGACGCCCACGCCAAGGTCTCGGGCTACGTCGCGCTGGCGCGGAAAGAGGGCCGGCTCGTCCTGGCCCGCGACGATGTCCCGGATGAGGGCTGGTTCGTCGGTCCGACCATTGTCGCCGATCTCGACCCCGACTCACGGATTGCCAGGGAGGAGATCTTCGGGCCGGTGCTGACCGTGTTTCGGGCCGCTGACCTGACCGAGGCGCTGGAGCTCGCCAACGACACCGACTACGCCCTGACGGCCGGAATCCTCTCCAGGAGCCCGGTCGCCATCCGGCGGGCTTCGGAGGAGCTCCGGGCCGGCAACGTCTACGTCAACCGGGGCATCACCGGTGCCGTCGTCGGACGCCAGCCGTTCGGGGGCTTCGGGCTCTCGGGGGTCGGCTCCAAGGCGGGCGGTCCCGATTACCTGCCGCAGTTTCTCGAGCCCCGCGTGGTGACGGAGAACACCATCCGCCAGGGGTTCGCGCCCGGCGACTAGGTCAGCGGGTGGTGGGGCCCGGCGGGCGAAGGGGGCAGGGATCGACCCGCCGAACCCCACGGGGCAATACCTAGCCATTTGTTGGCGGCGAGAAACCCTCCTCGCTAGCCGGCAGCGGCCACCGGGCGGGGGGCTTCTGGCGAGCCCATCGGTCCCGTCGTAGTCGCGGCTGGTGGCGCTGACGGCAAGGATGGCTGAGAGCGCCTTCCAGGATCGTCCGTGCGCCCCCTGAAATCCTCAGGATGGGTCGTAAGGTGCAGGGACAACGCTCCCGTGACGCGCTGCCGCTGCCGGCCATGCGGGAGCGGATTTGGCCCTAGAGGTCCGGCTCGCGGTCGCGGTCGTACGACAGTGGACTACACGTGGGTCAGCAGCCGTCCCTGCGTCGAGCCGCTCACGCCGGTCGTCGCAAACGTGTAGTTGTAGGAGAACCCGCGTGTCGTGGACGCCGGGCTGCTGCCGATGATCGTGCGTCCGGCCTGGAGCTTGACCCGGATGATGTAGGTCCCGGCGGCCGGGGCAGTGAAGCTAACGGTCACGGTCGGATTGCCCGCGGTACCTCCGCTGGCGGACGTTGCCAAGGAGTTGCAGTTGGAGTCAAAGGCTGAAGTCCCGCCCCCCTGCACGAAGAAACCGTTTGCCGGTGGGCTCGGCGCGTAG
>JBPYFF010000105.1:0-3855 GCA_051984455.1 Acidimicrobiales bacterium
GAGTAGACGTCGGCGGTGTCGATGAAGTTGATGCCTGCGTCGAGGGCGCGATGGATGATGCCCACGGAGTCCTCGTGGGCGGGGTTGCCCCATCCCCCGAACATCATGGCGCCAAGGCAGAGTGGGCTGACCTGCACACCAGTGCGGCCGAAGTGTCGATGCTGCATGGGAGCGACACTACGCGGCGGGTATGACAGCGTTGTGCGGCGGGGCGGTGCGGCGGTGCGGCGGGCTTAGATGATGCCGGTCTTCAGCGCCACCGCCACCGCATGGGGCCGGTTACGGACCTGGAGGCGCTCGAACAGGCGCTGGATGACGTTCTTGATCGTGGGCTCGGAATAGGCAAGGCGGTCGGCGATCTCGGTCGTGTCGCAGCCATCGGCCAGCAGCCGCAGCACGTCCAGGTCACGGGCGGAAAGCCGGTGGGCGACAGCCTGGGAAACGGCCAGCGATTGACTCAGCCCTCCGCCTCGATCGTCCCCCCGGTCGTCGTCGTGCACGCGTTCGCCGGTCCCGGGCGGCAGGACGGCCTCTCCCCGCCTCGCCTTGTCGATGACGTGCGAGAGGTGCTCACGATCGGCGAGTGAACGGCGGAGGAAGCCGGTTGCCCCCGCCTCCAGGGCCGTCAGGACGGAAGAGGTATCGACCACGCCGGCCACCACGACGACGTGCGCACGGCTGCCCCTCCGGATGGTACGGACGACCCGGAACACCTCTTCGTCGACCACGTCGGTGACGACGACAGCCACCTCCGGCGAGCGGGAATCGCCCGGTTCGATCACCTCGATGCCAGCAACGCCGACGAGCTGGCTGGCCACGCCGGCCCGCGAAATGGGATCCCTCGCGAACACCAGCACCCGGGTGAGGACGGGATCGGTGAGGTCAGGGGCGATGGGCGCGTCATCAAGAGCGGTCGGCATCACGGGTACCTCCAGGGGACGTTCTCCGCAAAGGGCTCGGGAAAATAGAGCCGTTCGGAGGTCCGGTGATACGTCCGGATACTGGCTGGCTACTCCTCGCGGCGCAGCTGCCGTTCGGCCGCGTTTCGCTCGGCCCACAACTGCCGGCGACGTTTCCAGAACGGCGTCTTCCAGACCTTGAAGCCCCGCCGGCCCTTGCGGGGTGGCGATTTGGCCTTGGGCGAGGTCTTTCGGCCGAGGTCATGGCAGCCCGTCGGCAGCACGGCGTCCTCTAGGGCGTCGTCATCACCGACGAGCGATTGCATGCGCACCCGGGCGACGTGCCGCACCTGCCGGGCGCTCTGGCGCCGGTGCAGGGCCGCATCGGCCGGGACATCGTCTTGGGCTCGGCTCATATGCCTACCTCCAGTTGCCCGCAACACTTCCATGGTGCCACGTTCTGGCCCGCGGAGGCAGGCCTCGTTGTCCGATCGGTGAAAACAGCTTGTGAGCTCGGCCTCTACCCCTCTTTGAAGATCGTCCGCCGGTAGTACTTGAGCTCCTCGACGCTCTCCTTGATGTCTTCCAGGGCACGGTGACCACCGGCCTTCTTGGGGGCATTGTTGTAGGCGTCGGGGTACCAGCGTCGGGCCAGCTCCTTGATGGTCGAGACGTCGACCGACCGGTAATGCAGGAAGGCCTCGACCTCTGGCATCCGGGCGGCCAGGAACCTCCGGTCGGTGCCGATCGAGTTTCCGCAGAGCGGGACGGTTCCCGGTTCGACGATGTGCTCCTTGAGGAAGGCGAGGGTGGCGGACGCGGCCTCCTCGAGAGTGGTGGTCGTTTCCTTGATGGCGGCGAGCAGTCCCGACTTGGTGTGCATGTCCCGGACGACATCGCTCATGCCGTCGAGCATGGTCTGGTCGATGGCGATGACCAGGTCCGGTCCCTCGGCGACGATGTCAAGGTTGTCATCGGTCAGCAGGGTGGCGATCTCGACGATGTCGTCGCGGGAAGGGTCGAGGCCGGTCATCTCGAGGTCCATCCAGGCCAGCACGGAGGCGACTGTACCGGGCGGGTGCGACAGCGGCTTTGGGGCTGATTCTCCCGCTGGTCCCGGTAGCGTGTGCCCGTGCTGGAGATCCCGGTGCTGGTGCTGGATCCTGACCTACCGATGCCGTCGTACGCCCGCGCCGCCGACGCCGGAGCCGACCTGGTGGCGCGGACCGGCGCCGTGCTCGCTCCCCGGGGCGGACGGGAGCTCATCCCGACGGGGATTGCCATTGCCGTCCCCGAAGGTTTCGCGGGCTTCGTGCAGCCGCGCAGTGGCCTCGCCCTTCGCCACGGAGTAACCGTGCTCAACAGCCCCGGCCTGGTCGATGCCGGCTACCGGGACGAGCTCCAGGTCATCCTTGTCAACCTCGACCCGGACACTCCCTATGAGGTGCGGCGCGGCGACCGGATCGCGCAACTGGTGATCATGCACGTAGAGCAAGCCCGCTTTGTTGTCACCGAGGCCCTGTCGGCGTCGGCGCGGGGGCGGGGCGGCTTCGGCCACACGGGGCTATGAACGGTGCCTGAGCTGCCCGAAGTCGAGGCGCTGGCCCGGTTCCTTACTGAGCAGGCGGGGGGTCGGAAGGTCGAGCGCGTCCAGCTGGCGGCGTTTTCCGCCCTCAAGACCTTCGACCCGCCCCTTGATGCGTTGCTCGGCCGCCAGCTGAGCGAGGTGGGCCGGGTGGGCAAGTACCTCACCTTCGACCTCGATGGGTTGTGGCTGGTGTTGCACCTGGCCAGGGGTGGCTGGATCCAGTGGCGGGAGCAGCTCGCCGCCGGGCGGCCAAAATTGGGAAAAGGCCCCCTCGCGTTGCGGGTGGGATTCGACGGAGGGGCCGGGTTCGACGTAACGGAGCAGGGGACGGAAAAACGCCTCGCCATCTGGGTGGTGCGCTCGCTGCAGGACGTCGAGGGCCTCGCCGGGTTGGGACCTGACCCGCTGGCTCCCGGCTTTGGACCAGAGGAGCTCGGCCAGGTGCTGGCCGGGGAGACCGGCAACTTGAAGCGGGTGCTCACCGACCAGTCGATCCTCGCCGGCGTGGGCAACGCCTACTCCGACGAGGCGTTGCATGTCGCCAGGCTGTCGCCGTTCAAGACGGCGGGGAAACTGACCCCGGAGGAGGTGGCGCGTTTGTATGGCGCGCTGGTCGGGGTGCTGCGGGATGCGGCCGAGCGGTCGGCCGGCCTGCCCGCTTCCGGTCTCAAGAGCGAGAAGAAGAGCGGGATGCGGGTCCATGGCCGCACGGGTCAGGAGTGCCCCGAGTGTGGCGACGTCGTGCGGGAAGTGTCGTTTGCCACCAAGTCCCTTCAGTATTGTGCGACCTGCCAGATGGGCGGCAAGCCGCTCGCCGACCGACGCCTTTCCCGGCTGCTCAAGTGAGCTAGCCTGGCTGGTCGCTGCGGACGTGGCTCAGTTGGTAGAGCATCACCTTGCCAAGGTGAGGGTCGCGGGTTCGAATCCCGTCGTCCGCTCCAATACCGTCGGCGCCCCCTCCCCCCGGCCCCTCTCCCTGCCCGATTCCGAGACGACAGTGTTTCCTGTGCCGCCCTTCTCTGTCCTCAGGAGCAGTTGCCTCATCCGGATGGCCGATTCCCCTTGTAACACAAGGGTTTCTCGTCCTCACACCGGCCAGCGTGACGGGCTCGGCCCGATTGGTCATGTCATTTCGTAGAGGTCGAAGTGGACGACCGCTCTTGAGCCCGCTTGTCAGTCAGTTGGACGGCCGGCCTTCCTCGAGGTCGTGGGCGTCGCCTTCGCAGGCGTCGATCTGGTGACGTCGTCCCGTTCGATCCGTGAAGGTGCCGTGGTAGACGACCGGTGCGGAGCAGTGGACCGGCTGGCCGTGACGATCGCCCCGGGTGTTCGGCTATGTAACTCGGGAAGGTTGTGAAGAGCGCTGTG